>DATHXE010000742.1:0-2463 GCA_035459845.1 Tepidisphaeraceae bacterium
CCGACCGCCAGCGCCCCCGCGGCGGCGGCAAAGATCCCGAGTTCGACGACGTGTGACAACGTGGAGTAAACGACTCGCATGACCGGGCTCCAGCGAAAGGGGACTACATTTCTCGCTGGCCATTCCCTGGCCGGTATCTCGCCCGGCCTCCGGCCGAACGTCATCCGCACTTTTCCAAGCCCGCCGCCCGTCGTTGACGGGCGCGGGCCGCGATTGGTTCCATCGTCCTTTCCGGCTCAATCTCTTTCATGGATTTCCAAAACACCGGGGGGGAAAACAACCCAGCTTTCCCAGATTTGTGAGCCGTTTTCGGATATTCCGCCCCTGACGACCCTGCGGACCCGGCACGACCGGAATCGCCTCTCGCAGGTCGGATAACCGGGCCCATAAATCGCGCGGTGCCGCACGTCCGATAACGTGCCCCGCCATGACAAATCCTCGCCCGCGCGTATGTTCTGCAGTCATGCAGACCGTCCGTTGGGGCATCATCGGGTGTGGCGACGTGACCGAGGTGAAGAGCGGCCCGGCCTTCGCCAGGGTCGAAGGCTCGCAGCTCGTGGCGGTCATGCGCCGCGACGGGGCCAAGGCGGTGGACTACGCGCGGCGGCACAACGTTCCCCGCAGCTACGACGACGGCGCGCGGCTGATCGCCGACCCGGAGGTCGACGCGGTGTACGTCGCCACACCGCCCGACTCGCACGAGTCGTACGCCGCGCTTGCGGCCCGGGCGGGCAAGCCGGTGTACGTCGAGAAGCCGATGGCCCGGACGTATGAGGAGTGCAAGCGGATGGTGCACGCGTGTGCGGCGGCGGGGGTGCAGTTGTTCGTCGCGTACTACCGGCGGTCGCTGCCTCGTTTTCTGAAGGTGAAGGAACTGCTGGACGCGCAGGTGATCGGGCCGGTGCGCGTGGTGAACGTGCGGCTCTACCAGCCCGCCGCGCCGGACGATCGTGACCCCGCGGCGCTCCCGTGGCGCGTGAAGCCCGACATCGCCGGGGCGGGGAAGTTTCTCGACCTCGCCTCGCACACGCTGGACCTGCTCGATTTCCTCCTGGGGCCGGTCAACCGCGCGACCGGCTTCGCGGCGAACCAGGCGAACCTGTATCCGGCCGAGGACGTGGTGACGGGTTCGTGGGTGCACGATGCGGGCACGGTCGGCAGCGGGTTCTGGTGCTTCACGGCGCACCACCGGGAGGACGTGGTGGAGCTGATCGGCGACCGCGGGCGGATCACGTTCGGGACGTTCGGGGCAGACCAGCCGGTCGTGCTCGAATCAGAGGGGGAGGCGGAGTCGTTCGACATCCGGCACCCCGCGCACATCCAGCAGCCGATGATCCAACAGATCGTCGACGAGATCCGCGGCGTGGTGGGGGCGGCGAGCCCGAGTACCGGGCACACGGCGGCGCGGACGAGCTGGCTCATGGACGAAATGCTGCGGACGTGGCGGGGGCTGCGGGTGCGGTAACGCACGTCCCGTGCGCGACCCGCGGCCGAAGTCGAGGGACGTACTTAGCGGTCGCACCGAAGGTGCACGCGACCGTCCGCGTAACGAATCACTCGACCCCGCGCGCCTCACGCGCCCGCGAGCTTCCGCAGCGTCTCCGTATACGGCGCCCGCGCCACCCCGCGCTCCGTGATGATCGCCGTCACCAGCTCGGCCGGCGTCACGTCGAACGCAGGGTTGTAGACGTCGACGTCGGTCGGGGCGGTCTGCTTGCCCAGGCCGTTGGTGATCTCCGAAGCGTTGCGCTCTTCGATGGGAATCAGGGTGCCGGTCGCAAGCGACAAGTCGATCGTGCTGATGGGGCAGGCGACGAAGAAGGGGATGTTGAAGTGCCTGGCGAGGATGGCGACGCCGAGCGTGCCGATCTTGTTGGCGACGTCGCCGTTGGCGGCGACGCGGTCGGTGCCGACGATCACCGCCCGCACCTTCCCCTGGGCCATGACGGTCGCGGCCATGTTGTCGCAAATGACGGTGACGGGGACGCCGGCGGCCTGGAGCTCGTAAGCGGTGATGCGGGAGCCCTGGAGGAGGGGGCGGGTCTCGTCGGCGAAAACGTGGAACGCGTACCCCTGCTCGAGGCCGAAATAGACGGGGGCGAGGGCGGTGCCGTACGCGGCGGTGGCGAGGGCGCCGGCGTTGCAGTGGGTGAGTAGAGAGATGGGAGATGAGGGGGTGAGGGGAGGAGGGGATGAGGAGTGCTGAGTGCTGAGTCCTGAGTCCTGAGTGCGCCCGTGCCTTGACCCCTCATCCCCTAATCCCCTCATCTCCCCATCTTTGTTCGGACCGACCGTCTCCAACAGCAGCTTCAACCCGTGTTCCCCGATCTTTCGGCAGACCTGGGTGTCCTCTTCGAGCATGGTGAGGGCTTCGGCGAGGAGGCGCTGCTTGATCTTGGCGACCATTTGCTCTTCGGTGCGCGAGCCCTGGAGACGCGTTTCCTGGCTGACGCGCTTCATGCG
>DATHXE010000743.1:0-1672 GCA_035459845.1 Tepidisphaeraceae bacterium
GCGGAGGAGGTCCGCGGCGCGCTGGCTGGTCACCTCCGACACGTGTGCACTCGGCCGGCGGCTGGGCTCGATCACGGCGACGGCCCCGCACGGCGAACTCGCGCACGCGACGCCGTCCTGCTCGGCGGTCAGGTCGACCCAGCGGGATTCGACGTCCGGTCCTGCGCCATCCTCGCGCAGGCGCGCCGTCGCCTCACGCTCGATCTGGCCGGGGAACGCGAGCAGTTCGATCCCGCCGGTGGGCGTCTCGCGCGCGGCCGACCAGCGCTGCCCGATCACGCCGAAGCCGGCGCGGATGAGCGTGCGAAGCTCGGCCTCGAGATTCAGCGGCGAGAGGATCAGCACGCCGCTGCCACTCCGCGCGACCGATACCGCGGGCAGAAGAAAAAGCCCGCGCGGGCGGAGCAGTTGGGCCATCGGCCAGAGCACCGCCAGTTCCATCACGCGGAACGGATCGAGCGTGGGGCGGGGGAGGACCCAGCTGCGCCAGGTGCCGCGCATGACGTTGATTTCGCACAGTCCCCAGCGGTCGTCGACGAGCCAGAAGCGCTCGCCCTCCTGGTACAGCTCGAACGCGTGGCCGCCCCGCGCCCCCGGCGTCGCGAGCGGCACGGCCGTCGCCGACAGGCTCCGCACGACCTCCGCCTGGGCGTACGGGCGGATCTGGCCGCTGGTCACACCCGGCCCGCCGGCGGCCACGTCCGCCTCGAACCCCCAGAGCACGCGGCGGACCTCGTCGAGGACGGCCGGGATGTCGCAGGCGACGTCGACGGCCAGGCCGTGCACCGAGAGTCCGACCCGGGCGGCGTGCGGGCGCTGCTGTTGATGCGTCTGATGGGGCAAGGCGAGTTCCTCCGCGGGGCGTGAAACGGCGCCAGAGGTGTGCGCGCCGCGACCGGGTCGGTATCGACTCGGCCGGACGATTCGCTGCATTCGGGCGGTGGGCGGGTCCGATAACGGGTTCCCCAGTGCCGCGGACATCTGGAAGCGGCGCCACTGTCACTCCCTCAACAGGGGGAATGCGCTTCCATAAGGTGGTAGGCGACGCTGTGCCTGGATCCGGTTTGAATGCGCCCGGAGAGGACTCCGGGTCGGACGGATCCGGGGCGGCGCTTCGGGCAAAGCCCGTGTACTCTGCCCCGGCGTGAATGGACCCGTGCTCTGCTGACGCACCGAGGAACGACCCATGCAATCGACATCGATCTTACGTGCACGATGGTCCGCCTGGTTCCTGGGTGTGATCACGGCTTGTGCGTTAACGTCCGCACTCGCCGACGAATCGTTGCCCGAGGGCGTCCGCCGGGTGTCGCCGTCCGAACTGCGCATCGAGGGCCCGTACATCGGCGACCCGGGCCTGCCGCGGCCGTTGCCGCAGGGCCTGGTTGACGCGAACCCGCCGTGGCTGCACGTGCAGGTGCCGCTGCCGGCTGGGAAGGGGCCGGCTCGGCGCGAGCAGTGGAACCGCCGGTTCTACTTCAAGCTGTCGCAGGACCCGCAGTTCAAGGGGAACGTGATCGAGAGCGGGCCGAAGCGGTGGTCGTTCTTCAACCCGTACAAGCCGCTGGCGAAAGGGGCGTGGCACTGGACGTACGGCGTCGCGCCGGCGGACGCGCCCGATGCGCCGGTCTGGGTGAAGGACGTCTTCTCGTTCACGGTCGACGAGCGCGCGTTC
>DATHXE010000744.1:0-2767 GCA_035459845.1 Tepidisphaeraceae bacterium
GCCTCACCGAACGCCTGACCGTCAAACTCGGCGACGGCGCGCTCGTCGCCGTCGACCCGGTCGAGTCGTACATCCCCGAACGGGCGTTTAAGGGATCGCGGATCGCGGATTGCGGATCGCGGATCGGAAAGCGTGCCACGCGCGCGCCGCGATCCTCTCGCAAATCCGCAATCCGAGATCCGCAATCCGAAATGTCCCCGACCCACGAGCCCGCCCACCGCCCGCTGCTCCTGTACCCCGTGCCGCGCGAGGCCCGGGTGATGGTTCGGCCGTCCCACGACCTCGACGGCGCCCCGATCTCGTTCGCCCTCGACGGCCGGCACCGGCGGATCGTCCACGCCGTCGGCCCCGAGCGCCTCGCCGGCGCCTGGTGGCTCGGCCGCGACAAGACCCGCGACTACTTCGACGTCGAGGACGACGCCGGCCGCCGCTGGTGGCTCTTCCGCGTCGCCCAGACGTCGCGGTGGTTCGTGCACGGGGAGTTCGAGTGAGGAAGGATTCACCGCAGAGGCGCAGAGGACGCAGAGAGGAAATCGGGTTTGTAGACGCGCGGAATCGGCGATGCAGTTCTCACCTGCTTGCTCCGGTCTTCTCGGCGACCTCTGCGCCTCTGCGGTGAATCCTCCTAGGTGCGCATCATGCCCGAGACCCCGAACATCAAGTCGCGTGAGCTCCCCGACGCCCCGCGGGATGCCCGGCCCGCGCCCGTCGCGTACGCCGAGCTCGACGTGACCACCAACTTCTCGTTCCTCCGCGGGGCGTCGCACCCGGACGAGATGGTCTTCCGCGCCGCCGAGCTGGGGTACCGCGCGGTCGCGATCACGGACCGGAATTCGCTGGCGGGCGTGGTGCGGGCGCACGACGCCGTGCGACAGGTGCGGGAGCAGGGCGGCGTCCCTCCGCGCCTCGTGATCGGCGCGCGGCTAACGCTGGCTGACGGGCCCGACGTGCTGGTCTGGCCCACCGACCGGGCGGCGTACGGCCGCCTCTGCCGCCTCCTCACCACCGGCAAACGGCGCGCGGAAAAGGGCGAGTGTTTGTTGTATTTACAGGATTTGCTCGATCATCAGGAGGGGATGATCGCCGCGGTCGTCGGCGACACCGCGGACCGTGGCATGGGCTACCAGCCCATGAGCCAGTTAACTCTGCATGACGCGATCCGACCGTCTCCGCAACCGATGAATCATGGGCTGGTAGCCCATGCCACGATGCGTTTGGTCCGCCCCGCGCTCTCCCTCCTGCGCGAGACCTTCGGCGGCCGCCTCTCCCTCGCCGCCGCCGCGCATTACGGCCCCGACGACGTTACGCGCCTCTCGCGCCTGGCCGACCTCGCCAAACGCTTCGACACCCCCCTGCTCGCGACCAACCACGCCCACTACCACGACCCCGGCCGCCGCCAGCTCCAGGACGTGCTCACCTGCGTCCGCCACCTCTGCACGGTCGACCAGGCCGGATACCGCCTGTTCCCCAATGGCGAGCGCTACCTCAAGCCGCCCGACGCGATGCACCACGCGTTCGTCGATTACCCGGCCGCGATCGCGCGCGGGCTCGAGATCGCCGAGCGCTGCGCGTTCTCCCTAGACCAGCTCAAGTACGAGTACCCCGACGAGGTCGTCCCCGCCGGCGTGTCGGCGATCGACTACCTCCGCCGGCTCGCGTACGCCGGCGCCGTCGAACGGTACGGCGGGAGCCCCGGAGGGCTTGGCGTAGGGCTCGCTTCAGCGATCGGAACGCAGGACGAAGAGCCCGCGCTCCTTCTCCTCGCCTCCATCCCCCCCCGCGTCCGCGACCTCCTCGAGCGCGAGTTGACCTTCATCGCGCAACTGAAATACGAGGCGTATTTCCTCACCGTCTACGACCTCGTCCGCTTCGCCAACTCGCGCGGCATCCTCTGCCAGGGCCGCGGGTCCGCCGCCAACTCCGCCGTCTGCTACTGCCTGGGCGTGACCAGCGTCGACCCGATGAAGGTCGACCTGCTGTTCGAGCGGTTCGTCTCCGCCGCCCGCAACGAGCCGCCCGACATCGACGTCGACTTCGAGCACGAGCGGCGCGAGGAGGTCATCCAGTACCTCTACGAAAAGTACGGCCGCGAGCGCGCCGGCATGACCGCCGAGGTCATCACCTACCGCGGCCGCTCCGCCGTCCGCGACGTCGGCAAGGCCCTGGGCCTGTCCCTCGACCTCGTCGACTCGATGGCCAAGAAACTCGACTGGTGGCACCGCGGCACGATCGGCCCCGAGATGCTCGCCGAGCTCGGCCTCGACCCCACCGACCGCACGATCCGCAAGGTCGTCGACCTCACCGGCCAGCTCCTCGGCTTCCCCCGCCACCTCTCCCAGCACGTCGGCGGCATGGTCATGACCCGCGGCCCCCTGTGCGAAATGGTCCCCATCGAAAACGCCAGCATGCCCGACCGCACCGTCATCGAGTGGGACAAGGACGACATCGACGCAATCGGCATCCTGAAGGTCGACGCGCTGGCCCTCGGCATGCTGACGGCCATCTCGAAGGCGTTCGCATTTTTGAACTGTAGGGTGGGCTCCGCCCACCGTTCGCGCGACGACCACGACGCCCCCCGTTTAGCCGCGACCCGAAGGGCAAGCGCAGCGCCGCCCGGAGGGGAGCGCGGTAGTGCGGATGACGGCATGTCCCCCGCTCCCTCCCTCAGCCCCGAAGGGGCGACAAACAGTAGCCCAGGGCGTGAGCCCTGGGTCGCGGACGAGACCCAACCCTCATTCACACCCCAGATCAAAAGCCCCGAAGGGGC
>DATHXE010000745.1:0-16266 GCA_035459845.1 Tepidisphaeraceae bacterium
CGCTGTCCGCCGCGCTCCTGGCCACCGCCACCGCCGCCGCCGCGCCGGCCGCGGTCGCGACCGCCGCGCTGGCCCTGCTGGCCGCGCCCGTTCGCCTGCGCCTGCTCGGGCGGGACGATCCCCAACTCGGGGATGAACACCGCCCCGTCCCGCGCGTCCGCCAGGTCCATCCGGAACTCGTCCAGCGCGACCGCCGGGTCCGTCTTGATGATCACCCGCTTGCCCGACTCGTGCTCGAGCTGCGCCAGCTCGTGCCGCTTGCGGTTCTGCAGGTAGAACGCCACCTCCGCCGACACCGACAGCTCGACCCGCACCACCCGCTGGTCGTGCGCCGCCATCGCCAGCCGCCGCATCACGTCCAGGCTCATGCTCTCGGGCGTCTTCACCAGCCCGTGGCCCTTGCACGCCGGGCAGTCGGAGTAGATCGACCGCTTCAGACTCGGCCGCATCCGCTGCCGGGTCATCTCGATGATCCCGAACTGGCTCATGCGGAGCATCTTCGTCTTCGCCCGGTCGGCCTTCAGGTTCTCGTGCAGCGTCTTCTCCAGCTCGCGCCGGTGCCGCTCGAACCGCAGGTCGATGAAGTCGCAGATGATCACCCCGCCCAGGTCGCGCAGGCGGAGCTGGCGCGGGATCTCGTCCGCCGCCTCCATGTCCGTCTTGAACGCGGTCGTCTCGGCGTCCGAGTGGTCGCGGAACTTGCCGCTGTTCACGTCGATCGCCACGACCGCCTCGGTCGAGTCGATCACCAGGCTCCCGCCGCTGGGCAGCGGCACGTGCCGGCTGTACATCAGCTCGATCTCGTGCTCGATCCCGTATTTGTGGAACAGCGGGACCGGCTCCTCGTACAGCTCCACCTTGCTCTTGGTGCGCGGGGCCAGGAGCTTGAAGAAGTCCCTGATCTTCTTCCCGACCTCCTTGTTGTCGACCACGATCCGCTCGACGTCAGCCGACATCACGTCGCGCACGGTCCGCGTGACCAGGTCGCCCTCGGTGTACAGCTCCGTCGGGCCCGAGCTCGACCGCGCCTGCTTGTCGATCGACTCGTACAGCCGCGTCAGGTACTTCAGGTCCCGCTCGATCTCCGCCTTGCTCCGCCCCACCCCGGCCGTGCGGATGATGAACCCGCACTCCTTCGGGGGCTTGAGCCCGTCCAGGATCGTCCGCAGCCGCTTCCGCTCCTCCTCGTCCTCGATCTTCCGGCTCACGCCCAGCTTGGCCATCCCCGGCATCATCACCAGGATCCGCCCGGGGATGCTGACGTACGTGCTCAGCGTCGGCCCCTTGGTCCCGATCCCCTCCTTGATGATCTGCACGATGATGTCGTCGCCCCGCTTCAGGCACCGCTGGATCGGCGGGCGGTCGCGCCGCGCCATCTTCCGCCCCACGCTCTCGACCACGTCCTCGTTCCGCCCGCCGAAGTACGACGGCATGAGGTCCGAGATGTGCAGAAAGCCGTTGCGCCCGAGCCCGAAGTCGACGAACGCCGCCTGGATCGACGGCTCGACGTTGGTCACCCGCCCCTTGTACACGTTCCCGACGTGGCTCGTGGAGCTCGTCCGCTCCATGTACAGCTCCTCGAGCCGGCCGTTCTCGACCAGCGCGATCCGGCACTCCTCCCCCTCCGACACGTTGATCAGCATTTCCTTATTCGCCATGGTTCCTTGTCCGGACGGTACCGGGACCTCGCGGTCGCTCGTCGACGCGTCGTCCCGGGTCCGTCGCGGGCATTGCCCTCCGCGGCGCGCACGTCGCGCGCCGGTTCGGGCTTGCCTCTTCGCGGATGACCAGGAGGACGCGTCGCGCGTCAGCGCGAGTGATCCCTGCGTGTCCTTCTCCAGATGTGTGCCCGGCGGCGGTGCGCCACGGAGCGCCGCCCGGCTAAATTGCGGGCGGTGCGCTCGACGTGTGCGGCAATGCGCGCTCGGACGCGGGTGTCTTTGTACTGCGACCCTCGAAAGGTCTTCAACACTGCGGGGGCCCGACGCGGGACGCGGCTTCGTGCCGCGATCTACCGGTCCGCTCGACCCGCGAGGCGCCCGCGATCGTCTCCGACCGCGCGCCCGTTATCCGTCACTCTCTCTCCTCAAACTCCGGTCATGGTCACCCGAGGTGACCACGCCGCTTGCTCGTCAGAACGCCTCGGGCACCAGCTTTCGCGTCTCCTCGCGCAGGAAGTGCATCACCTGCCGCTCGGAGTCGAAGCTCATCACCCGCCGGGCCACCTGCCGGGCGTGTTCCATCGTCGTCGACCGGATCACCTTTTTGACCTCCGGCACGTCCGGGCCGTTCATCGAGAACAGCGTCAGCCCCAGCCCGAGCAACAACAGCGTGTACAGCGGCTCGCCCGCCATCTCGCCGCACATGCTCACGCTGATGTTGTGCCGCTGCCCGACCCGGATCACGTCCCGGATCAGCTTCAGCACCGCCGGGTGCGCCGGGCAGAACAGCCCGGCCACCTTCTCGTTCGTCCGGTCGACCGCCAGCGTGTACTGGATCAAATCGTTCGTGCCGATCGAGAAGAAGTTCACTTCCTTGGCGAACGAGTCGGCCATCAGTGCCGCGCTCGGCACCTCGATCATCATCCCGATCGGGATGTCGCGCCGGAACTCGACGCCCTCGTCCTCAAGGTCCTCCATCACGTCGTACAGCACCATCTTCGCCTGCCGCAGCTCCATCAGGGTGCTGATCATCGGGAACATGATCCGCACGTCGCCCTGCGTGCTGGCGCGCATGATCGCCCTGAGCTGCCGCTTGAACATCGGGATGTCGTGCAGGCACATCCGGATCGACCGGTCGCCCAGGAACGGGTTGCGCTCCGGCGACTGCTGCTTCGACTGGCTGAACTTGTCCGCCCCGAGGTCGAGCGTGCGGATAACGAGCGGCCGGCCCTTGAGCCGCCGGAGTGAGTCCGCGTACGCCTCGTAATGTTCCTCTTCGGTCGGCTCGGTCGGGCGGGTCAGGTAGAGGAACTCGGTCCGGTACAGGCCGACGCCCTGCGCGCCCTTGCCCAGCGCCTCGTCGATCCCCTCGGGCACCTCGATGTTCGCCATCAGGGTGACCTCGTGCCCGTCCGTCGTCCGCCCGGGCAGGTCCTTCAGCTGGGCCAGCGCCTCGTCGATCCCGACCCGCCGCCGGTTGGTCTCGGTGTAGTCGGCCAGCTGCTCCTGGTCCGGGTTGATGATCACCACGCCGTGGTTGCCGTCGATGATCACCACGTCGCCCGTGTTCACCTCGGCGGTGATGTTCCCCAGCCCGACGACCGCCGGCAGCCCCATCGCACGGGCGACGATCGCCGTGTGGCTCGTCCGCCCGCCCACGTCCGTCGCGAACCCGCGGACGAACCGCCGGTCCAGCGCCGCCGTCTGAGACGGCAGCAGGTCGTGGGCGATCACCACCACGTCGTCGCTCAGGTGGGCCAGGTCGTAATGCTTCTGGCCGATCAGGTTACCGATGATCCGCCGCTCGATGTCGTGGATGTCCTTCACCCGCTCGGACAGGTACCGGTCCGACATCTTGTGGAACAGGTCCGCGTACCGCCGCATCACCACCGACACCGCGAACTCCGCCGTCGTCTTCTGCCCCTTGATCTCCTTCTCGACCTGCGCGAGCAGCGTCTTGTCCTTCAGGATGCCCACGTGGGCGTCGAAGATCGCCGCGATCTCCTTCCCCGCCGTCGCCGTCACCCCGGCGCGCAGCTCCTGCACCTGGGCGATGCTCGCCTCCAGCGCCTGGCCGAACCGCGCGACCTCCGCCGGCACCTGCTCGGCGCCGACGTGCCGCTCGGGAATGGCCAGATCCTCGGCGTCCAGCACGACAGCCGTGCTGATCACCACGCCGGGCGAAACCGCGATGCCCTTCTTGATCTCCATCGAGTCCGTTCTACCGCGCACAACTGCGCACTTCTGACCTCTGACTACTGACTTCTGACTACTCTTCCCCGAACTTATCCTCGACCAGCTTCGCCAGTTGGCTCACCGCCTCGGCCGCGTCGGCGCCCTCGGCGTCGATCCGCAGCGGCGTCCCCGGCTCGGCCGCCAGGATGATCATCTGCATCACGCTCTTCCCGTCCGCGTCCGCCGGTTCCGACCCGCCCTTGTGCACCTTGATCTCCGACGCGAACCGGCTCGCGATGTCCACGAATTGCATGACCGGCCGCGTGTGCAGCCCGTGCGAGTTGGTGATCACGACTTCGATGGACGCGGTGGGCATGTCTTGCGGGACCGGCGACGGGTACGACTGGGGGTGATCCGCGGCCCGGCGCCGCGCGGCGCCGGGGCGGCGTAAAAACTCGGACGGGCGCGACCGCGTCATTTGCCCTGGTCCGCCTCCTGCAGCAGGTCGACGATCGCCTCGCGCGTCGCGCTCTGCCTCAGGAACCGCCGGAACATGTCCTTCTGCAAATTCGAGAAAATGATGTTCATCGCCTGCAGGTGCTGCTGCGGCGCGTTCTCCGGGGAGAGCAACAGCACCACGCTGTACACCGGCTGGTGGTCGAGCGCGGCGAAGTCGACGCCGGCCTCGCTCCGCCCGACCGTCCCGGCCATCTTCTTCACCTTCGGGTGCTTCACGTGCGGCACCGCCACGCCCTTGCCGAACCCGGTCGACCCGTTCTGCTCGCGCTTCACCAGCGCCGCGACCACCTCGTCGACCGCGTCCCGCGGCAACGCGCCGGCGTCGGCCAGCGACGACACCAGGTGCCGCAGCACCCCGTCGCGGTCCGTCGACGCCAGCGACGGGATGATCGCCTCGGACACGATAAAATCGCTCAGCTTCATCTGAATTCGCTTCTCCGCGGAGACGCCTGCATCTCCTGCTTTGCCCCGGCGCGGTCGGTCGGTTGGTCGGTTCGTTTCCAGCGACGTGGTCACCCGAGGTGACCACGCCCGCGCACGGACTTACGACGCGTGCTTGTCCTCGGTCATGTGCTTGCGGTTCCGGATCAGCTTCTTGTGCTCGGACAACTGCCGCTCGAGCTTGTCCACGCACGCGTCGATGCACGCGTACGCGTCGCCCTCGTGGTGCTTGGCGATCCACATGTTCCGGTGTTCGCCGTTGACGATCATTTCCACGTCCACGCTGTCCTTGCCCGCGTTCAGGACGACTTCGATTTCCTGGATCCGGTCGTAGTACTTCGTGAGTTTGTCCGCCTTCTGGGTCGCGTAATCCTTCAGGGCCGCGGTGACGTCCATGTGACGCGAGGAAACGGTGACTTGCACTTCATGCTCCTTCCGGTCGTTGTCTGGGCCGGACCAGGGGTGGCCACCGGTCGCTCGGGCGCTTTCGAACCCGCGCGGGTGGGGCTCACCCGTCTCGTTGTTCACTCCGCCCGCCGTCGACCGTCGCGCGGCCCGGGGCTCCGGCTTGCGAGTGTAACCGAACACCCGCCAATACCGAACCCCCGATGCCACTGCCGGGGCCGCTCAATCCTTTGTCCGCCGGTCGCACGAATCCAAACATCGCGCGCCGGGTCACGTCCGTTCCGATTCCTCCGTCGCCGGCGCCCGCGCCCCGGCTTGGGCCGCGCCCGCCGACCCCGCCGCAATCAGTTCTCTCAACCGCTGCTCGCGCGTCGCGCTCCGCATCTCCGTCGCCGACGTCTCCACGTTCGGGTCGATCACCCCGCCGCTGACCAGCAACCGCATCGCCTGGTCGACCGTCAGCGGCAGGTCGTACACCACCTCCCGCGGCACGACCAGCACGTACCCGCTGAACGCCGTCGGGCTCGACGGAATGAACACCGTCACCATTTCCTTCCCCGCAGGCGACCCCAGCGCCCGCACGCCCTTCCCCGTCACCAGCCCGATCGACCAGATCCCGTTCGCGTGCGGCTCGACCGCAACCACCCGGCTCTCCGCATTCCCCGCCGCGAACTGCGCCTTCTTGTCCGACAGGACGAAGTCCACCACCTGTTTGACCGACGGGTAGATCGCCCGGATCAGCGGGATCTTGAAGATCGCGTTCTCCCCGAGCCGGTAAAGCGTCCGCCCGATCAGGTTGCCGACGAGCAGCCCGATCACGTACACGAGCACGATCGCCGCGACCACGCCCAGCACCTGCGTCCACCACCGCGGTTCGCCGTCGACCCAGAACAGCCACTTGATGTTTCCCGCCTCGCGCTCCGACACCACCCCGACGCTCGCCAGCCGGTACCACACCCAGGTGAAGAACCAGATGAGGTACTTCCCCAGCGACTCCCACAGGAAGTCCCATACTTTGATCAGCAGCCACAGCGTGATCAGGGTCGGCATCAGCGCCGCCAGCCCGCGCAGGAAGAACCGCCGGAAGTCGTCCGCGAAATGCGAGCGGGGGCGAGGTGTCGTGTCCTGGGAGGCCAATGGCTGTTGCCGCTAATTCGTCGTCAGGGCGCGCCCCGCGGGGCGGCGCGAAATCGTTTTCACATCATCGGCACAAACGCCGTGCAACGGACGATACTTTGGATCGGCCAATACCCCGGCCGTCCACGTACATCCGCCGCCCCAATCTGGGAACCACATCAGACGTGATCGCCCACTCAGGCCGGTCAAGCCTCGTTGCCCGGTTTCGACACCGGTTCTCCCCGCACAATGACCAGCCCGTCGGCGAACCCGTGGCACTCTAGTGGACGGGCACCCAAAGATCAATGACCACGGGCCGTCCGCACCACCCCGTCCTTCATCGGCATATTTTACCATGTACTTGCGGGGCCACGAGACAAGCCGGGGCAGAGCGCTCGGGCTCCACCCGAAGCGCCGCCCCGGATCGGTACCCGCAGACACTTACGGCTTCGGTGCAGGCGCGGGTGCCGGCGCCGCACCGGTCCCGGGCGCCGGCGCGGGCTTCGGCTGCTCCGCCCGGCCCTTCGCGATCGCCTCGGCGATCTCCAGCGACGCCGACGCGTACTCCTTTACCGCCTCCGACCTGTCCTCGGCGATCACCTTCTTCATCAGCGCCTGGTGCTCCGCCGGCGGGAGGCCGCCCGCGATCAGCACCCCCAGGATCCGCCGCTCCGGCGCAGGGTCGGCCAGCAGTTTGCCCATCATCTCCACGCCCTTGGTCGGCGCGTTCACGGCCGTCAGGAACGTCGCCCACGTCGCCACGCCCGGGGTCGGGTCGGCCGCCTTCTGCTCCAGCAGGTCGACGAACGCGTTGGCGATCTGCTGCATGTTCTGCTGGTTCGGTTGCCCCTGCTGCTGCGCCGCCCGCAACTGCGACACCAGCGCCACCACCAGGTCGAGCGACCGCAGGCGCTCCGGGATCGTCCCGTTGTTGAGCAGCCCGGTCAGCACCTGCACGCCCTGCTGGTTCAGTCCGAACCCGCTCCGCTCGCTGATCGACGTGAACTGCACCCCCTGCCCGCACAGGCCCGACCCGCCGTCCCCGCGCGGGTTCGTCCGCGCGAACCCGTAGAACGTCAGGGTCGGGCCCGGGTTGGCGATCACCTGACCGAACGGGCCCGATTGCCCCTGGTCGAACCGGAATACCTGCATCATCGACTGGCCGGGGGCGAGCACCAGCACCTGCCCGAGCTTGTCGTACGCCGCCCCCGGCACCGACTGCTGCACCAACCCGCGGAACTGCGCGTCACACCACAGGTCCGGCTTGATGACCCCCTCCGCCCCGATCGTCAGCGGGTACTTCGACACGTTCCGGATCGACACGCTCGCCAGCATCGGCTCGCCGTACGGGAACACGACCCGACGGTCCACCATTTCCGCCCGCAGCGCGTAGAACGATGCCGGCGCCTCGAGCAGGCGCAGGAACTCCGGCGTCAGGCCCATCGCCTTGGTGCGCACGTCGGCCATGTCCTCGCGCGGGTCGGCCTTGAGGTTCAGCCCCCGCAAATACTCCCGCAGCACGACCGCCATCAGCCCCGACCGGTTCCGCGTCAACAATCCCTTCGCGTCGGCCAGCACGCGGTCCTTCTCCGCCGGGTCGGTCGACCGCAGGATGACCAGCCCGAGCTGCGCGAACTCGTCCTGCTCCGCCGCCGCGCTCAGCTTCACCTTCGCCGCGTCCTTCTGATCCTGCACCAGCGCCACCCACCCCTCCAGCCGCACGACCAGCGGGTGGGCGTCCGTCAGCAGCGCCTTGAGCGCCGGCACGAGCGACCCCGCCTCGACCGGCTTGTTCCCCGCCAGCACCAGGTACCACGCCAGGTCTGCCACCGCCTGGGCGTACGGCAGGCGCAGCCCCGCCTGCTTCTCGTCCTCGAGCAACTTCAGATCGCCCGATAAATCCGGCACCGCGACCGCCTCGCTCGTGTCCACCGGGCGGGTCGTCGCCTCCTTCACACCCAGTTGGTTCCGCAGCACCGCCAGGCGGTTCAGCGCGGCGTTGAGCAGCGGGCCCTGTGCCTTGACCAGCGCTTCCTTGTCCTTCGACGCCCGGGCCGCCAGCCACCGCAGCAGGTGGCCTTCGAGGTCGTTCGGGTCGCCCTTGGTCAGCGCGTCGGCGACCAGCCGCACCTCGTTCAGCACCTGCGGGACGTCCATCAGCGCCAGCTCGGTCGCGTACCCGATCGCGAACTCGCGCCCGAGCGACACGCCGGATGCGCCCGCCACGTTCGCCGCCAGCTTGTAGTACCGCAGCGCCTCCTCGTTCGCCCCCGCCGCCGAGCACTCCCGCCCGACCTGGTACAGCACCGCCGGCTGCACCGGGTTGCTCTTGAGCATCTCCACCATCAGCCCGACGCGGTCCGCCGCCGTCCCCTCGGCCGTCGCGACCTCCAACCGCCGCCGCAGCGCGTCCAGGTTCAGAGGGTTGAGCTCCAGCGCCTGCCCGAGCAACGACCCCTCGAGGTCCGACTGCCCGCGCTCCCGCGCGACCTGCGACGCGCGGAACGCGAGGTGCGCCCGCACCGGCGCCGCCAGTCCCGCGTAGCCCTTGTCCTTGTTCGGGGCCGTTACGGTGAGCAGGTTCGTCAGCCACTCCGCCCGCTCGGCCGCCGTCTCCAGCTTCCGCACGTTCAGGTCGATGAACGCGACCATCGCGACCTGGTCCTCGGCCGTCTGCTGGCTGATCGCCCGGTACTTGGTGAGCGCCGCCAGCGCGGCGTCGCTGTCGCCAATCTGGAGCATCGCCTCGTACAGCATCTTCGCGTACCGCGGTTCCTGCGGGTCAAGCCCGACCGCGATCTTGATCAGCGCCGCCGCCTGCCGAACGTGCGGCGGGACCAGCGGCTTCTGCCGCATCGTGTCCTGCGCGAGCGAGATGAACCGCGCGGCGAGTTCCTTCGCCCCGTCCGGCCCCGCCGGCTTAACCGCCGCCGGCGCCGCGCCCGCCCCGTCCGCCGGCTTGTCTTCCGCGCACGCGCGCCCCACCGCCCCCGCCAGCAGTGACAGCCCGACCACCGCGGCTACCCCCGGCACCGCCCACGACCACCTCGACGTCCGATTCCGCATCGTTGATTCCTTCGCAGACAGGCGACCCGATGATCCCGGACCGGCACCAAGGCCGGCAATCGAGCGCTTCTGACGGCTCTATCGACCCGCCAGGCCCAGCGCAATAGCCGACGCCGTACACGCCACGAACACCAGCACGCTGCTCACCTTGGCGACGGCACACACCGCGTCGCGCCGGGCGTACACCCGGTCGACCACCAGCGCCACCACCACCCCCTGCCCCGCCGCCACCAGCGCCACCGCCATGCACCGCACGGCCCACGCGCCGATCGACGCGTTCTCCCATCCCACCCGCGCCACCACCGCCGACGAGTGCTGCCACATCCACAGCCCGGCCATCACCAGCCCGACCGTCCACACCACGCCGATCCCGATCAGCAGTTTACGTTCCATGTCTACCGGACCTCCGTGTCCGCTCAGAATCCCCTTGATCGTTCCGAAATCTAATCCGTTACACGACCGAATCCGGGGCGTCGCCTGCGGCTTCCGCACCCGGCGTGGGCGGCGCGGCCGGCGCCTCCGGCGCCTTCCGCCACAGTTCCCATAACTCCGGCCGCGACTTCGCGATCTCGTTCACGTCCGCCAGTAGTTCGACCCGGCGGATCAGCCAGTTCGCCCAATCCGCCCGCCCCGCCCGCCGCGCCGCCAGCGCCAGCAGCGCCTGCGTCCGCGCCGAGTTCGCCGGCGGCATCAGCTCGACGAGCTGAACCTTCGTCTCAATCCCCTGCACGGCCTGCCCCCACGCCTCGATCCGCACCAGGTAATCCGTCTGCACGCGGAGCAGGTTCAGCGCCTCCCCCAACGTCAGCCGGTGGCTGTAAAGCCCGGCCAAAGCGTCATACGTGCCGCGCAAATCGCCCATTTCCAGCAGCGAGTCGGCCAGCAGCAGCCGCGAAGATTTCGACAGGTTTTCCGTTACCCCGCCCGACGGCGACAGCACTTCACGACACAAGATCGCCGCGTCCGGCCAACGCTTCTGCGCGATCCGGATGAGCGCCAGATTCAGCATGCTCATCGACTTGATCGACTTCGACATCGAGAACGACCGCAGCGACAGCCCCACCTGCTCCTCGGCCTGATCCAGGTCCCCCGACGCGATCAAATTCGACGACTCGGCCGCCAGCCGCGAGCCCTTCACCGTCCGCGCCCAGAGCGTCATCCAAACCAGCCCCAGGCCCATCAGCAGCAGCGTCGGGCTGACCACCTTCCCGACCGGGAAAAAGTGCAAACTAAGCACGGCCAGCGCCGCGATCCCCAGCCCGATCCGCAAGACCGAGCTCATGGTCGAATCGCGCCGAAACCGCGAGATGGCCTCTTGAACGGTAATCATGGCGTCCCCCCCTGCTTGGGCCGGACCGCCGCCGGATACTTCGCGTTGATCGACGTCAACTCGGAATAGCGCCGTACCAGTTCCGCCGGCGGCGCGAGAAGGGTCGCCTTTTCCCAATGGTTCGCCGCCTCCGATTCTCGCTCCAGCAGGTCATACGACTTGGCCGCCAGCGCATACGCGTCCGCGACGCGCCCGCCCAGTTGATTTCGCATCTCCGGCAGGCGCGCGTTGAACATCTCGACGGCCTCGGCGGGGTGGCCCGTCTTCACGTCCCGGTACATCTCGATCAGCGCCAGCCCCGCCGAGTCCGTGCTCTCGCGTCGAAGCTCGCCGATCGCCCGGTCGGCGTCGAACAAGTGGTCCTCGTGCAGCATCGCCATCGCCCGCATCAGCTTCAGCCCGTGCGCGGTCGCCGGGTCGAACTGGGCGTGCTCCAGCAGGTATTCCTGCACGGTGATCGCGTCGGTGAACCGGTGATACCGGGCCAAAACGCTGGCGAGGTAGATCAGCGCCTGCAGCCGGCTGGCCTCGGACCGCGTCGGCTGCGAGAGGAGCGTGTCGAGCGTGAACGCCGCCTGATCCCACCGCCGGAGCTGCACGAGCTCTTCGACGGCCTCGAGGCGCTGTTGTTCCTGCTTTTGCGCGCGGGCGGCGCTCCCGGCCACCACGCTCATCGCCACCACCACCCCCAGCACCAGCAGCCCGAGCACCGCCGACATCGCCTGGTCCGCCGCCGCCCCTTGCGATTTGGCGTACGAACCGGCGACCACGACCGCCCCGAACCCCAGCAGCGCGTACCACCCCCACGCCTGCCGCGGCCGCGGCTGGCTCGACTCGATCAACCGCCCGACGTCCAAAAACATCGGCGGCGACGGGTTGGGGCTAGGTATCGACGACATCCGGTCCACACAGTGTATCGGGGACGCACGGAATCGAAAGCGCGGGCTAGCCGCTTCAGCGGCTAGTGGGAGACCCAATGCGCTCGCCAAACCACTACGAGCACTCCGAAACCGCCTCAATCCGCTAACTCCACCTCCACAAACCCCTTCTGCCGATACCCCGCCCCCACGTTGATCGCCCGCAGCGATCCGAACCGGTGCTCCGCCGGAAAATGACTGTGCCCACAGATCGCCGTCCGCACGTTCGGATACCGCCGGATCAATTCCCCCATCCGCGGGCTGCCCAGATACCCCTTGGCGAACTCCCACTGCCCCGAGTGCGACGGCGGCAATAGCTCCCGAAACGGCACGCAGTGCGTCGCCACAACGACGTTCGTCGCCTCGCGCACCGCATCCAGATGCGCCTCCAGCCGCGCCAGGCACTCGTCCAAAAACGCCGCGTCCGTCCGACCGAGCTTCACGAACTTCCCGTCGTTCCACCGCGCGAAGATCTCGGCCGCCGACGAGGGCACGTCGGCGCCCTCCGGCCGCAGATCGTCGCGCTTCAGATACCGCGCCGCCGCCGGCGACACTTTCGCCACGTAAAACCGCTCCGGAATGCCCAGATGCGCCGAGGCAAACCCGTAATCGTACCACCCTATCGTCCCCACGATGGAGGCCGACCCCGCGCGAAACGGGTCCGTCTCCAGCCACTGCCATCCCATCCCGCGCACCCGCGCCGGCAGCCGCTCGGTGAACTCGGCGTAACTGTCCGGCCCGCGCGTCCACAACTCGTGATTCCCGCACAAAAAGAGCTTCGGCCCCGAGAATTGAACGTGCGACAGGCACTGCTCGAGCGCGTCACCGTCCGCGACGGCCGTATCCCCCGCGAATAGCAACACGTCCCCGCCCGCGCGGTTCATGCGCTCGATCAACTCGACCGCCAGCGCCTTGGAGCGCGGGTGATTGAAGTGCAGGTCGGCCGTCGCGAGGAGTCGCATCCGCCCGCATTGTAGCGCGATCCGCGTCGCATTTCGGCCGGGCGAGGCTCCGCCCGAGCCGCGGGTGGAGAAATCCGACACAGAGACACAGAGGCACGGAGACACAGAGATCAGAAGAGGACAGAAGGGAAGCGAGGTAGCCGCCGGCCGCTTTCATTACGCTTCTCTTCTGGCCTCTGTGCCTCCATGTCTGTGTGTCTCTGAGTTGAGTTTTCGAACGGCTCCGCAAAGCTCGCCCCCAAACGAAAACCGTCGCGCCGTCCGAGAGAGGAGCGGCGCGACGGTCGTTCTTCAATGCGATGGCGAGACCCGGCGACTCGTCGCGACGGCCCCAGGGCACACAACCCGAACGCCCTGCGCCGCTCCCGAGCGACCCGAGATCAGTCGTTCCGGCGAATGTACTCGAGCTGCATGCTGCTGTACTTCCGCGACCCGCCACCCGCCGGGCGCTGGTTCGGACCGCGGTCCGGGCAGCGCGACCCGTGGTGCGAGCGGCCCGGCATCGTCGGCGTCGCCGCCGCGACGGGCGTCGTCGTCGTCGTCGTCGTCGTCACCGGCCGCCGGTACATGCCGGGCGCGGGGGCGTAGAAGCTGCCGACCTGCATCCTGGCGGGGTCCGGCTGAGCCACTTCGGGACGCGGCTTGGGTTTGCGACCCCGCCGGCGGGGCGTGAACGCCTCGCCCAGGTGCCGCTTGATCAACTCCAGCATCTTCATGAACGGCGTGTCGCCCTTGAAGATGTACTCCTGGATCCCGATCGCCCGGGCGTTGCGGAGCAGTTGCGTCTCGTGCTGGGCCGTGACCAGGAAGACGGGCAGATTCGCCCACTTGGCCTGCTTGCGGATGCCCTGCAGCATCTGCACCCCGTCCATGACCGGCATGGCCAGGTCCAGCAGCACCATGTCGTAGTCGCGGCGGTTCAGGGCCTCCATGCCCTCCAGGCCGTTGCCGGCCTCGTGAACCTCGTAGCCTTCACACTTGAGCAGCGTCGCGAGCGGACGCCTGCAGTCGACCTCGTCGTCAACGATGAGAATGGTCGCCATCCGTGGCTTCTCCTTCCCTGAGATGTGAAAACGGCTGGTTAGTGCCCGATTCCCCTGAACGAGGGCAGATAATACAAGTGGCCCGGCGCGCGCCAACTGAAAACTTTACTTTTCTCTGTGGAAAACTCGGTAAAGAGTGGGGATTGCGCGGGAGTGCCGGGAAATGTTCGGTATGCCCGCGAGTGTGTAGCGTCTCAAAACGAGTGTGAGAGTGACCGATTAGCGCTCGCGCCGACCAGCCCACCGAGCGCGACCGGGCCGCCGGCTTACGGTTCGTTCTCGTCCCGCCCATTCCAATTGTACAGCGCGCCATTTCCACGCAGTTTTCCGAGTGTTTTTTGCCTTTCCGCCTCGGGCGTGCGGGCGGCATGAGAACGATGTCGCGCCCGCCCGAACCCGCTCACACAGCGACAGGCGCGAGAGCCCGAATGGGGAATTTCCTCCACGCGCCGTCACGTCTGGCGACGGTCACGGTCATTTCACAGCGTAAATTTTATTTCGCCTTAATACGACCACATGGGGAATCTTCCCCAGCGCGAGCCATCGCGCCGGTTCGCCGCGCTTTCGATCGCGCGATTCGCCACCGCGCCCCCCCCCGTAAAACGGTGCGACCCGTTCGCGCCCGCGCACTCCTCACTGCGGCAGCGCCTTCACCCGCACGTTCCGCAGTGCGACCGGCCCGTGATCCCCCTGAAACATCAGCGGCCCGGTCGGCCCCTCCTTCGACGACAACTGCCCGCCCGTCGGCGCGGGCGCTACCACGTCCTTGTGGATCTCCTTGCCGTTCAGCCGCACCGACGCGAACTTCGCGGGCTCCGTCTTCTTCCCGTCCGCCCCGAACCGCGGCGCAAGGAACACGATGTCCAGCGTCTGCCACTCGCCCGGCGCCTTGGGCTCGTAGTCGTCCGCGTTCGGCTCCTTCGTGTTGTACAACCCGCCCAGGTCACCCTTGCCCGGCTTCTTCTCCTTCCCCTTACCGAACGAGTCGAGGATCTGGATCTCGTACCGCCCCTGCAGGTACACGCCCGAGTTCGACCCCTTGGGCACCATCAGCTCGACGTGCACCTCGCAGTCGCCGAACTCCTGCTCCGTGTACACGTCGCTCCCGTGCTGCTTCTCCTTCAGATCATTGACGAGGATCGGCGTCTCGCCCGGCTCGCCCGTGGGCGACAGCTCCTTGGGTTTGTCCGGCGTCACCGCCACCGCCCCCACCACTTTCCACAGACTCGCCTTCTCATTTTTGAGCTTCCACCCGGCCAGATCCTTGCCGACCAGGTTCGGCGCCCCCACCGCGGCCTCGTTCTCCGCCGCGCGCGCGCCGAACACGACCAACACGGACAACAGGCAAGCGACGAGCAATCGACGGGTCACGAGATCCTCCTGGGGTGAAGTGAAGCGTTCCGTCCGTTGCAACACCGCGCCGCGCAGGATGTTGAACCGGGCACCTGTCAGCACTGTCGATCCCGCGCCGTATGGCCGCCGGACGCGCGATCCTTGCGTCGCGCGCCCGCATCCCTATCGTACCCCTCCGCGACCGCACCCCTTCCCCCTCCCAAGCGAAACCCATGACCGGCCCCGCCCTCGCCCTTGCCACCGCGGTCTTCTGGGCGATGTCCTCGATCGTCATGGCGTCCGTCGCCCGACGCGTCGGCGCCTGGCGCGCCAACCTCCTCCGCATCTGCCTCTCCACCCTCGCGCTCTCCGCCATCGTCCTGCCCGCCTACCTCCTCGGCCGCCACCTGCTCGGCCACGGCCCGCCCGCTCTGCCCACCGCCGCGCAGCTCGTCTGGATCGTCCTCTCCGGCCTCGCCGGCCTCGTCCTGGGCGACATTTTCTACTACGAGGGCCTGGTCCGCCTCGGCCCCCGCCGGGCCGTCAAGTTCAACACGCTCGCGCCCGTCTTCACCCTCGCGATCGCGCACGTCTGGCTCGCCGAGGCCCTCACGCCCCGCGCCATCATCGGCGCGGCCATGGTCCTCGGCGCCGTCGCCTACGCCGCGATCAACAAGCCCGAAGCGCCCGTCGCCGAAGGCGAGCCCACGACGAATGCCGCCGAACCCGCGCACGTCACCCCCGCCGCGATCGTCTGCGGCATTCTCTCCGGCCTCTTCATCGGTCTGGGCTCGGTCCTCGGCCGCCTCGCCTTCCAGACCGACCGCGCCGCCCACCCGCTCGACCCGATCGTCGCCACCGTCCTCCGCGTCGCATCGGCCGGCGTCGTCCTCTGGATGGTCCCGCTCGTCACCCGCTCCATCGCCCGCACGCTCGGCGAGCTCCGCGACCCCACCGTCCGCCGCCGCTGCGCCGCCGGCACCTTCTGCGGCCCCGTCGCCGGCATGCTCTGCTACGTCGCCGCCCTCAAGCTCGCCCCCGCCGGCGTCGTCTCCACCCTCATGTCCACCAGCACCCTCATCGTCATCCCCCTGGTCGCCGTCCGCTACAAGCTCCGCGTCAGCCCGGGCGTCATCCTCGCCGCAATCATCGCCATCGCCGGCGTCGGACTCATGACGATCTGACCAAGCGCGATATCCCCCTCCCGCGAGCCCCGTCCCACCGACCAGCACGTACTTAGCGGTCGCATCGAAGGTGCACGTGACCGCCGCACTCGCTCGCCGCGCAGCCCCCCCTCAC
>DATHXE010000746.1:0-19578 GCA_035459845.1 Tepidisphaeraceae bacterium
CAGGTCCCCGGTCGCCGCGGGGAACTGGTTTCGCAACGCGACCCGGTGGTTGCCGTCAAGGACGTAGAGGAAGCACACGGTGTCGCGCTTCCCCAGGCGCTCGGCGACCCGCCCGAGCACGCCGGTCACCGCCTTGCTCGACCACCTGTGGTCGTGGGCCGCGCGATCGATCAACAGGGCTTCGATGAAGTCGGCGATCCCCGTCCGACGCCCGCGGTCGGCATCGACCGGTGCGGCGACGACGGCGACGGCGGCGGCGCGTGCCGGCCGGTGGACGACCCCCGGGGCGGGCCGCCCGCGCCCCTCGGCCGCCGCCTCCGACTCGTGCCCCGCCATGACGAACTCCGTCAGTGGCGCGATCCCCTTCAGCAGGTGCCAGTACGCCGCGGACGGCGCCTCGACCCGGTGCCGGTAACTCAGGAAGATCACGCCCGGGCCGCCCGGGGTCGCGAACGGCAGGTAGCAGACCGACCGCACGCCCTCCCGTTCGCGGAACGCGGACCCGTGGAACAACGGGTCGGCCGCGGCGTCGACGACGAACCGCGGCGCCTGACCGAGCACGCGCCACACCACGTCCGTGGACCGCACGTGGCCGAGCAACTGTCGCTCCTTCGTCACCCCGTCGTAGTGGACCAAGTCCAGCAGTTTGCGGCGGGGGTCGGGGGCGTAGCACGTGACGACGTCCGCGGCCGTCCGCCGGCGGACGAGGTCGAGATAGCGCGGCAGCGCCAGGGCCTCGCGCCCGCGGTACATACCTTTGATGTGGCCGACCTCGACGCCCAGCCGGCTGAGCGACGCCGGGTCGTTGAACCCGCGTCCGGGGCGGACGA
This sequence comes from Tepidisphaeraceae bacterium, assembly GCA_035459845.1. Lineage (GTDB taxonomy): Bacteria > Planctomycetota > Phycisphaerae > Tepidisphaerales > Tepidisphaeraceae > DASPKW01. The sequence continues at coordinate 831 of DATHXE010000746.1, forward strand.
ACGAGCCGAGGTAGATGTAGTCGACCGCCCGCGCGTACGCCGCGAGCGTCGCCAGTTCGTAGTTCTGCTTCTCCTCGCCCTCCAGACGGGCGACGGCCCCCTGCGACATCTCGAGCCGCTCCCCCATTTGTTCCTGGCTCAGGTCGTGGATCGTGCGCAGCGAGAACAACGACCGCCCGACCGCCGCGGCCCCGGTCTCGGGGGCGAACGCCGGCACCACGTCCTTCGCCGCCTCCGGGTCGGCCAGCCACGCCAGGTCGCGGAGCGCGGCCTCGAGGGCGCGCAAGTTGTGCCGCTGCTCGTCGAGCAGGGGCTGGACGGTCACGTCACCGGCCGCGACGTACGACTCGAGGGTCCGAACGTCCTGCCGGGCGCGCTGCACCTTGTCGTGCAGCAGCGGGTAACGAGAAGGGTGTCGCATTGTCTTGCTCCCACGGGTTGGGCGCCGCCCGCGGCGGGGTTGACCCGGCCGAGGGCGGCGTCGGTTGTTCGCCGCGCCGGCCGCCCGTCCCCGGGCGTCCGGCGCGCCGCCGAACCCGTCCGCCCCGCGCCGGCGCAGGCGCGGGAAGGACCGGTCGGCGAGTTACACGACATCCGTGCATGTCCGCGCGTCCGTGCGCGCATGCATCTGTGCCACGCGCCCGGCCCGAGCGTGCAAGGAAGGCCGGACGACCCTTCCCCCCCTGGGTTACGCCCCGAACGCCGCCCGGATGACCGGGCCCGGGACGTAGATGACCGGCTGTGGGTTGTCCGCCCGGTCACCGCAATCTCTCATCCGCATCCGCTGGAGTTCCACCCGGTCCCGCCAGCAGAGCACGTGCGCCGTCACCTCTTGCCGCAGCAGGTCGCGGGCCGCCGCCCGACAATGGCGGCAGGCCGCGACCCATTCCGGCCGGAACGCCGACCGCAGGTGCGCCCGTCCGGCCCACCCGCGCGACGCGTAATACCTCATCTCCGTGTACGGCGCGTCGACGAATACGACGACCGCGCTGTCCCCGACCAGGTCGGGCTCGTTGAGCATGGTCCCGCCGAGCGCCACGGCGACCGGCCGCAGCGGGCCGACCGCCCTGAACAGCCGCTCGATCCGCATGAGCAGCTTCAGGGCGTCCGGCTTACCGCAGTCGAAGATTCGCCTGACGTCGGGCCAGCATTCCGCCCAATAGCAGAACGCGGGCGACAGCCAAATCCAGCCGTCGCTAGCCGGGGGCAGGGTCGTCGATTCGTGGACGATGGGTTCGGGTCGAAACACCGTCGTACCTCCTCGAAGAGGAAGGAACCGGGCGGGCTCGCACCGTACTCGTCGTCCATGACTTTCCGGCTATGAATGACTCAAAGCGCATTACTTGGCTTATACCCAGCATCTCCCACAACGTCAACACAATTCCGGCGGGCGGGCGCCCGCATGTCCTCGGAATGGTCGAGCTCGCGTGGGGTGGTCCTTTGGAAGCGACCACCCGGTCCGTCAGGCCAGTGAGTCGAACGCGCCGTACGATCCGTCGGGCGCTGAGCGGCACCGGCCTATGTATAGGTCTGATTCTGAAACGACTCGACAGATCGAACGAACGTCCCTGCGACTGCGCGCGCCGGCAAGACAAGAAATGAGTCCGACACTGTCCCCCCGCCAACAGTAATACGACACTCCTCAGAGACGGGTTCGAATCGGTTCGTCGGATTTTTCGAAAAATCTCTACGGCGTGACGCACACCGCCGGCCGCCCGTGAGCTGACGGCCTGTCAGGCGCGCTCGGCTCCGTCAATGAGCCACTCTCGCTCACAAATGAAGAACCCCGCGGTCGACGGACCGCGGGGCTTGATCTGTTCGTGCGGTAACGCCTTCGCTTTACGCCAGCGCCATCTCCCAGCCCGGGCGGGCTTCCTTCTTGATGTACTTGGCGGCCGCCGCGATATTCGGGCTCTTCATGTTCGGGCCGTCCCATTCCATGCGCGTCTTCACGCCCACGTCCAGCGCGATGCACCCGAGCAGGATGATCTCGGTCAGGTACCCGGCGATGTCGAAGTTCGACGACGACGGCGTGCCGTTCCGGATCATCTCGAACCACTCGAGCTTCATCGCCTGGTCGTTGCTCCCGGCCGGCGGCTTCGTGTAGTTCTCCGGAATCGCCTTGGTCGCGGCGTGGTTCCCCGAGCCCATGTACTTCTTGTCCTCGTTCAGCATGACGTAGAACCGGGCGCCGTAGTCGTCGTCCGAGAAGATCTTGCCCTTCTCGCCGATCAGTAGCGCGCCCGACTCGGGCAGCAGGCCCTTCATCTCGACGATCTCCTTGGTCAGTTCGGCCGGCGGGCGGAGGGCCGGCTGGCTCTTGTCCTTCGGGCTCCCGTCGTACCACCAGAACTTGAGGGCCGGCAGGCCCTCGCGCTCAGGGAACTCGAACCGGATCCGGCTCGTCTTCGGGAACGACTCGGGGAAGATCTGCGAGGCCTCTTCCAACTCGATGACGTTCGGGTACCCGAGCTTGGCGGCGCGGAACGGCATGTTCACCGTGTGACACGCCATGTCGCCCAGCGCGCCGGTCCCGAAGTCGCGCCACCCGCGCCACTTGAACGGGGCGTACGCGCTGCTGTACGGGCGGTTGGCGCGGGGCCCGAGCCAGAGGTCCCAGTCGAGGTTCGCCGGCACCTCTTCGACCTTCGTCGGGGCGCCCATGCCCTGCGGCCAGATCGGGCGGTTCGACCAGACGTGGATCTCCTTCACGTGCCCGATCAGCCCGGCGTGCACGCACTCGACCGCGCGCCGCAGGCCCGGCAGGGCCGACCCCTGGTTGCCCATCTGCGTCGCGACCTTCTTGTCCTTCGCCAGCTGCTTCAGCGCCCGGGCCTCGTACACCGTCTGCGTCAGCGGCTTCTGGCAGTACACCGCCTTGCCGAGCTTCATCGCGGTGCCGGCGATCACCCCGTGCAGGTGGTCGGGCGTCGAGACGACGACCGCGTCGATGTCCTTGGACATCTCCTCGAACATCTTCCGGAAGTCCTTGTACGCCTTGGCCGACGGGTACTTCTTCAGCTTCGCGGCCGTTTGGTTCGAGTCGACGTCGCACACCGCGACGACCTCGCCGCCCGCGCCGGCGACCTGGTCGATGTCGGATGCGCCCTTGCCGCCCACGCCCACGCCGGCGACGCGGATCTTCTCGTTCGCCCCGCGGACGTTGGCGGTGATCACGTACGGGAACCCGATGGCGGCGGCGGACGTGGCGATCGCCGACGCGCGCAGGACGCTCCGGCGGGACGGGTTGTTGGCCGGGCGGGCGGCGCCGCCCTGCTGCGGCTTGGTCGATTCGGATGACATCGCTTCTCCTCAGGTTTGGAAGGTTCGGCGGACGGCGGGCGCAAGGCCGCGGCGACACGCTCGCGCGCGGGGCGCTCTCGGTACCCTATCGTGTCGGAACGGGGCGGAACAATCAACATCCCCGGGCACATTCTCATCCCCGCGCGAGCCCCTTCCGGCGAGCCCGCTTCAGCGGGCGGGTGGCGCAGCCATCTCGTGCGCCGGCATAAACCGGACAATCGCGCCATCACTCCGTTGACGGCGACAACCGGGCCACGGCCAACGTCGCGGCGGCGCCGCATTCACCCCGCGGGCTCTCTACCGCGCCGGCGTCCGGCCTATAATGCGGCCTTCACCCCCCGCACTATGCCCAAGCACCGCGACACCCTCTCCGCCCACGATCACGACCACGACGCGTCCGACCCGACGCCGACCAACCTGCGGCCCGCCGACGTCGATCTCCCGCGGATCGAGCGGGCCGTGCGCGAGATCCTCTTTGCCGTCGGCGAAGACCCCGACCGCGAGGGCCTGGTCAAAACGCCCAACCGCGTCGCCCGCGCGTACGCCGAGCTCATGGCCGGCCTCCGCTCGGACCCGAAGTCGCACCTCAAGACCGTCTTCCACGAGCGGTACGACGAGGTCGTGCTCCTGCGCGACATCCAGTTCCACTCCCTCTGCGAGCACCACCTGCTGCCGTTCACGGGCGTGGCCCACGTCGCGTATTTGCCGGATGGGAAGGTCGTCGGCCTGTCCAAGCTCGCGCGCCTCGTCGAAGGCTTCGCGCGCCGCCCGCAGGTCCAGGAGCGGCTGACCACGCAGATCGCCGACGCCCTGATGGACGAATTGAGCCCGATCGGCGCCGCCTGCGTGATCGAGGCGACGCACACCTGCATGACGATCCGCGGCGCCAAGAAAACCGGGGCCGTCATGGTCACCAGCGCGCTGCGCGGGATCTTTAAGGAGAACCCGAGCTCGCGGGCCGAGATCCTGGCGCTGATGCACGGGGAGTGAGAAGGCGCGCGCGTGCGAGAGCGAACAGTGCCGCCGAAGTGGCACCGCCGGTCGTGCATCCCGAAACGGCGCGTGATTTACATCGTCGCAACGGCGCGGCGGCCAACCACGGCAGCGCCGAGCGCGAGGCCGGCCCAGACCGCGGCGGGGAGGGGGACGGCGCCGGGGCCCGAGGGCGGGTTGATCGCGTCGATCTGCCGGAGTTGGAAGCCGTTGGCGAGCCCCACCTCGCCGTTGAAGAACCCGACGTCCTGGGTGGTCGCGTCGGCGACGAACGTGCCGGTGACGAGCTGCCCGAGCCCGCCGAGCGCGAGGCCCGGGTTGGGGTCGAGCGTGACCGTGTTCGCCCCGCCGGTGACGTCCACCTGGAACGTCCCCCCACTCTGCGTGTAGTCGTCCGGGTCGTTGACCCACGCCTGGAACTCGTACGTCTGCCCGACCGTCAGTCCGGACATGGTCAACGTCATCCCGCCGAACCAGACGGTCCGCGTGCCGAGCATGCTCTGGTAGCCTGCGGACAGCGTGTTGAACGGCGCGGCCGCCGGCGCGTTGCTGCTGTCGAAGATGAACCCCGACGCGACGGTAAAATTGCCCACGGTGGTCGAACCGCCGGTGATCAGGAACTCCTGGAAGTTGACGCCGTTGACGACGGCGGCCGGCCCGCTCAGGTTGAACGCGCCGACGAGCGTGCCGGTCGTGCTCACGTCGGCGTCGCCGGCGATGTTCGTGGGCGAACCCCACGTGATCGTCGCCGCGCCGGCGGGCGCGGCAGAAAGAACCAGTACGAAGGCGGGAACGGCCGCGACTACCGCGCGGCGGACGAGACGGGCGAGCGTGCGCATGACAGACCTTTCTCCCCTCCCGGGGAGCCAATCAACCGTTGAGTTGAACACCGACTTGCGCCCGCGCGGGAACCGCGCGGACACCCACGCGCAGCACAATAATCACAGAGTCCGGTAATCGCAAATACATTTCGCGCCGGCGGTAATTCCTCCTGACGTTTTGGGCCACCCCGAAAATTGGCGCTCGGCCGATTACACTCTTTTAGTTTTTAGCGCTTCGACCCGCCCCTCGTGTCGATACGATGAACTCGCTAGCCACGGATGGCCCGTGGCGCGTGGGAGGCCTCTCATATGACGACCCGTTCTTCCTGTGTCCTGTTCCGGTTTTGTGCCGCGGCCGCGCTGCTCGGCCTCTCACTCGCCGGCGGCGGGTGCGTGACCTCGATGATGCCCGGCGACCTCGCCCAGGTAAAACCGACCTCCGAGACCCCCCGGGCCGGCCAGGTCTACCTGATCCGCGGGTGGAGCGGCGCGTTCTCGTGGGGCATCGACGACCTCGCCCGCGACCTCAAGGCCCAGGGCGTCAGCGCCCACGTCTTCCAGTCCGACCAGCGGAACGTGCTGGCCCAGACCATCGCCGAGCGGTACCGCGGCGTGAAGGACCCCGAGCCGCTCTGCCTGGTCGCCCACTCCCAGGGGAGCGACGACGCGCTGGCGATCGCGGCCGAGCTGAGCAAGTCCAACGTGGCCGTCGACCTGATCCTGACGCTCGACAACGTCGACGTCACGACCGTGCCGAAGAACGTCCGCCTGGCCTACCACTTCTGGAAGCCCGGTAGCGGCGACAGCAACTTCCTCCGCGGCCTCCCGCTCACGCCGGAGCCCGGGTCGACCGGGCGCGTGATCAACATCAACATCGCCGAGGACGGCAAGGACCTGACCGAGCCGGGCGCGAGCCACGTGACCATGGACAAGGACGCCAAGCTCCGCGGGCACCTGGTCAACCACGTGCTGGCGGCGTGCCCGGACCGGACGGCGTGGGCGGCGACCCGCGGCAAGAGCGGCGCCGTCCTGCTGAACAACAACAGCCCGCGACGCTAATCCAAAGCGCGCCGACAATTCGAAAGCGTATTGAAAAGCCCACGGAACTCGTTCCGTGGGTTCTTCGTTCCGTAAATGACTCGCTTAAACCCCCAGCTGCGCCGGCTCGATCGCCGGGAGCTTGCCGTCCAGAAACCCCTGCAGGAACGACGCCGCCGCCACCGCGTCCAGCCGCTCCTTCTTGCGCTGGCGGGTCAGGTTCTCCCCCGCCTTGCGACGCCCCGCGAGGGTCTGCTCGGCCTCGAACGAGCTGAGCCGCTCGTCCACGTAGAGCACGGGTTTGCCGCACGCCGCCTCCAGCTCGCGCCCGAACGCCACCGCCCCGCGGACGGCCGGGCCGACCGTGCCGTCCATGTTGATCGGCACGCCCACCACGAGCCGCTCCGGCCCCTCGCGCCCGATCACCTTGAGGATCTGCTCCCGCGCGTGCGCCGGCGACGCCACCTGCAGCACGTCCAGCGGCGTGGCGAACCTCCCCCCCTCGTCGGACAACGCAAGTCCGACGCGCCGGGTGCCGAGATCGATCGCGAGTGTTCGCACGGGATCCTTACTGGTGCTGCTCCCCCGTCTTTTCCTTCACCCGGTCGACCAGGTCCTTCACCCGCTGCGCCTCCGACTTCGGGCACAGCATCGTCGCGTCCGGCGTGTGCACGACGATCATGTCGTTCACCCCGACCATCGCGACCATGTGCTTCGGGTCGTGGCTGACCACGATGTTGTTGAACGAGTCGATCATCACCGACAGCCGCGCGTCCACCGCGTTGTCGTGGTCGTCGGTCGCAATCGTCTCGGCCAGCGCCGGCCACGAGCCGACGTCCAGCCACTGCACGTCCATCTGCACCACGACCACGTGCGCCTTCCCCTTCCCCAGCGACGCCGGCTCCATGATCGCGTAGTCAATGCTCTTCTTGACGAGGGTGGAGTAGATTCTGCGGAGAACGGGGTCGCGGTCGGCGGTGTTCCAGGCCTGACCGATTTGCTCGAGGCCGGCGGCGGTCTCGGGAAGGTGGGAGCGGAGTTCGTCCAGGACGGTGTCGCACCGCCACACGAACATCCCCGAGTTCCAGTAGTAGCGCCCGGACTCGACGTACCGGTCGGCGGTCGCCTTGTCGGGCTTCTCCTTGAACGCCATGACGCGGTAGGCGCTGGCCGTCGGCTCACCCGTGACCGACAGCGGCTCGCCGCGGTGGATGTACCCCAGGCCGGTGTGGCCATACGTCGGCACCAGCCCGAACGTGACCAGCGCCCGCGGGTGTTCGCGCACGACGGCGAACGCGGTCTTCAGCGACGCGACGAACTTCTCCACCGGCTCGATCACGTGGTCCGCCGTCACGATCGCGATCACGGCGTCCTTGTCACGCTGGAGCAGGACGGTGGCCGGGAACCCCACGGCCGCCGCGGTGTCGCGCCCCTCGGGCTCGCCCAAAACATTATCGGGCGACAGCTCGGGCAAATTCTCCAGAACGGCCGGCCGGTGGGCGGCGGCGGTGCACACGAAGATCCGCTCGGGCGGGAGCAGGGCACGAAGGCGCTCGTAGCTCAGTTGGAGCAGCGACCGGCCGCGGACTACCGGCAGCAACTGCTTCGGCTTGGCATTCCGGGAGAACGGCCAGAGGCGGGCGCCGCGCCCGCCCGCCATGATGACGGCGTATTCCATAGTGGCGATCCGTGGACGGTCGACCTTTTACCCCTTGGAGACGGGCCCCGGCGTCGCGGCGGTCGCGACGCCCGCACATCTCCTATCGGCCCAATCCCCCCCGGGCTCCGCGCCCCGGGCCCGGGAATCCGGCCGAACCGTCGATTATAGCACCCCCCGATATCAGAATCCCCTGTGCGGCGCGACGAAGTCGCGACCAGCGGCACGAAATGCCCCCTTGGCGCGGGTACGATCCCGCCATGCAATGCAACATCGACGCCCGCGGCAAGGCGATGCGGCTCAAATGGGGCTTCATCTGGCTCGCCCTCGGCGTCCTGGCCGCCCTCGCCTGGGCACTCCCCCTCGGCGGCCCGCTCGCTTGGACCGTCGCCGCCGCGCTGGCGGCGACCGGCGCATTCATGATCTTCGAAAGCCGCGCCGGGTGGTGCGCGGTCCGGGCGATGGGGTTCAAGACGAAGATCTGAGACCGGCGGCGCCGACGAGGGCAGCGAAACTTACTTCACCGCATCCTCAGCCTTGCGCTCGACCTGGTTCCCCGCCCGCTGGGCCTTGTCGCCCGCCCGCTCGAGCGCGTCGCCTGCCCGTCCGACCGCTTCGCCGGTCTTCTCGACCGCGCGCGACGTCGCCCGCTGCAGCTCGGGCTTCGCCCGGTTCGCCGCGTCGTTCGCGTTGTTCAGCCCGCGGTCGACCGCCTCGCCGGCCTTGTCGAGCCCGCGATTGATCGAGTCGCCGGCCTTATCTGCGGCTTTCTTGACGTTGTCGCCGGCCTTCTGCACGTCGTCGCGGTCGCAGGCGAGGCCTCCGGTAACGAGTGCCACGGCGAGCAGACCCGACATCGTTATTCGTTTGATCATGGGGTTCTCCGGCAACACGAGTCGCAACCTGCGTGCCGAATTGCAACTCATGTGGTCTCCGGGACGCTCACGCCGACATGCCGATCAAGATCCGGGCCGTCGCCTGAGGCTCCGGCGCGCTGTATTCGCGCGCCGTTTCCCCGGTCGCCAGCGCGCACACCCGACGGTACAGTCCGCCCCGTGAGCGACTCCTTCGACGTCATCGTGATCGGCGGTGGCCCGGCCGGCGTCACCGCCGCCCTCCGCGCCCGCGAGCTCGGCGCGTCGGTCGCGCTCGTCGAGGCCCGCAAGATGGGCGGGACGTGCACGAACGACGGGTGCGTCCCCGTGCGCGCCTTGGCCCACGCCGCGCGCCTCGTGCGCGAGGCCCGCCAGTCCGCAGACTACGGCGTCGCCTGCCCGACCGTCGCCCCCGACTTCCGCCAGGTCATGGCCCGCGCCCGCGCCATCGTCCGGGCCGTCCTCGACAAGAAGGACCTCCCCGGCACCCTGGCCCGCGCGGGCGTCGAGCTCTTCGACGGCGCCGGAGACGCGCAGTTCGTCGACCCGCACACAATCCGAATCAGTCCGAACAAGCCGGGGCAGAGCGCACGGGCTCTGCCCGAAGCGCCGCCCCGGATCGACGCCGCTCGCACCCTCCGCGCGAAAAGTTTCATCCTCTGCACCGGAGGCCGCCCCCGCCCCCTTCCCTGCCCCGGCGCCGAACTCACGCTCAGCCCCGTCGACGTCTGGTCCCTCACCACGCTCCCCGCGCGCCTCGCCGTCGTCGGCGCCAGCGCCACCGGGTGCCAACTCGCCTCAATCTTCGCCGCCCTGGGCTCCCGCGTGACCCTGCTCGACATGGCCCCGCGCCTGCTGCCCGGGATCGACCCCGACGCCTCCGCCGCGCTCGCCGAGGCGTTCGGGCGTCGCGACATCACCGTGATCACCGGCGTCGAACGGATCGACCGCGTCGCCACGTCGGGAAGCGCGCGCCAGCTCTCCTACGTCCACCGCGGCGAGCCGCGCACGCTCGACGCCGACGCCGTCCTGGTCTCCATCGGCTGGCCCGGCAACGCCGACCGCCTCAACCCCGCCGCGGCCGGCATCGAGATCGACAAGAAGCACTTCGTAACGGTCAACGAGCACCAGCAGTCCGTCAGCGCCTCACACGTGTTCGCCGCCGGCGACGGCGACGGCACCGTCCTGCTGGTCCAGGCCGCCCACGCCGAGGGCACGCTCGCCGCCGAGAACGCCGTCCTCGGCGCCACCCGCACGATCGCCCACCCCATCGTCCCGCACGGCGGGTTCACCGATCCCGAGTACGGCGCCGTCGGGCTGACCGAAGAAGACGCGCGCAAAAAATACCCGCAGGTCGTCGCGGCGGCCGTCCCGTACGCCGAGCTCGACCGCGCCGTCATCGACGACCGCCGCGAGGGCCTCTGCAAGCTCGTCGTCGAACCGACCAGCCGCCGCATCCTGGGCGCCCACGTCGTCGGCGAAGACGCGACCGAAGTCGTCCAGATCGTCGCGACCGCGATGGCCGGCGGCCTGACCGTCCACAAGCTCGCCGAGGTCGAGTTCAGCTACCCCACCTACACGGCGATCGTCGGCCTGGCCGCACGCGCGGTCGTCCGCAAGATGCGCGGCGAACCGCGCTCCCACGACGGCCGCGCCGAATGGGAACGCGGGGTCTGATCTCGTAAACGAAAACGCCCCGCGCCCGGCGATTGCTCGCGAGCGCGGGGCGTGCGTGGGAAGAGTGCGGGGGGCTTAGTTCCAAACCTCCTCGGCGCGGATCTGCGTCGTCCCGAACACGTTCCCCGTCTGCTGCACCGCGGGCAGGCCCGCCTGCGTCTGCGGTGCCGTCGCGACCACAGGCGCCTTGGCGAACGCGGGCGCGGCCGTCTTCCCGTTCGGCGCCAGGATGACCGTGTGAAGCTTGTAGTTCGCGTCCACCGCCTCGCACACGATCCACCCGTTCTCGCTGATCGACTTCGCGTAGCTCAGCCGCAGCTTGTTCGTCCCCGAGAGGTCGTTCAGGTTCGTGATCGCGTACCGGCCCTTCTTGTTGACCGTCCACATGACGGCCTCGTCGGGGCCGTACTGTTCCTGGGAGAAGCCGACGATCGTCCCGGCGTTGTTGACGTCGAACGCGGCGCTCTTCTTCCCGCCGAGCGTCCCGAGGTCGACCGCGCCGACCCCCTTCTTGCCGGCCACCCACATCACGCCGTGGAACGCATTGAACCCGGCCTGGCTGCCCTCGCCGACCATCACGCCCTTGTCGTTGATCGCCTTCGCGTACTGGCCCGGGTTGGCCGGGTCGAGCGCGGGCAGCTCGACGTAGCCCATGCCGTTCTTGGTCACCTTCACGAGCCACGACCGCCCGCTCGTCACGCTCCCGATCGTCCCGCCGCGCACGATCATCTGGCCGTTGTTGTTGAGGGACTCGACCGATCGGAACTCGAAGTTGGCGCTCGCCGGCAGCAGTTCCTGCAGGTCCGTGATCCCGACTCGCCCGCGCTTGACGCCGGCCAGGAACGCGTGCGACTCGTAGTCGTCGGTCTGGAGGGTGCCGCCGACCTGCCCGAGCTCGTTGATCACGTGGGCGTCGCTCCCGCGGTTCTCGCCGTTGCCGAGGTTGAGGGCCGTATATCCCTTGGCGGACTTGGAGTACGAGTACAGCGTCGCGTTCGACTCCTGGGTGGCGATGTGGAACGCGTCACCGACGACGACGCCCGCGTTGTTCAATCCGGCCGCCGAGGAAAAGTTCGTGCCGGCCGGGTTGAGCTTCAGGTAGCTGAACTTCCCCTTCCCGCCCGGCAGGTACACGCCGTGCGAGTTGACCACCACGCCCGCATTATTGATCTGGTGCCCGATGTTGCCCGTGTACTCGGTCGACACCCCGAGGTCGATCAGCGTGTACCCGCCGGCGAAGAGCTCGCGGCTTTCGAGCTGCTGCATCGAGGCTGGGGTGGCGGACTTGGTGGCGGTGGTATTGCGGGTGGTGTTCATGACGACTTCCGTAGTCTGGGGGGTTTCCGGCCCGTGCGGCCCACACGGCAGCACGATCAGCCGACACCACACGACGCGAGATCGCCGAGAAAACCCCTCATGACCTGATTGGGGCATGACGCCCGGGAGGGCGAATCGCGCGCGTGCCGGGCGCGACGCCGTCCCGTACAATCCCCCCCGCATGCCAACCCCCCAGCGAATCACCATCCTCGGCGACGGCGCGATGGCCACGGTCTGCTCCATCCTCCTGACCACCGGCGGACACCACGTCACCATGTGGGGCGCCTTCGAAGATTCGATCGAGCGCCTCGTGCAGCTCCGCGAGAACGTTAAACTGCTGCCCGGCGTGAAGCTCCCGGAGGGCGTGCGCCTCACCGCCAACGACGCCGACTGCTTCGAGGGCGCGACCCTCATCCTCGCGGCCATCCCCACCCAGTACGTCCGCTCCGTCTTCGAGCGCCTCAAGCCGCACCTTCCCGCCGACGTCCCGATCGTCTCGGTCGCCAAGGGGATCGAGACGACGACCCTCATGCGCCCCACGCAGGTCATCCGCGACGTGCTCAACGCGGGCGTCGCGACGGGCCGCTCGCTCTGCGCCCTCTCCGGCCCCAACATCGCCGGCGAGATCGCGCGGTACCTCCCGGCCACCGCCGTCGCCGCCTCGGACGACGCGGAGCTCGCCCAACTCGTGCAGGCGACGTTCTCCACCCAGTGGTTCCGCGTCTACACCAACCCCGACTCGGTCGGCGTCGAGCTCGCCGGCGCCACCAAGAACGTGATCGCGATCGCCGCCGGCATCCTCGACGGCCTGGGCGCCGGCAACAACGCCAAGGCCGCCCTCGTCACCCGCGGCCTCGTCGAGATCACCCGCCTCGGCGTCGCCATGGGCGCGCGCGAGGAAACCTTCGCGGGCCTCGCTGGCGTCGGCGACCTCATCACCACCTGCGTCAGCCCCGAGGGCCGCAACCGCACCGTCGGCGAACAGCTCGGCAAGGGCCGAAAGCTCGACGAGATCCTCGCCACCATGCCCAGCGTCGCCGAGGGCGTCCCGACGACCAAGGCCGTCATGCGCCTCGCCGAACGACACAAGGTCGAGATGCCGATCACCCAGGCCGTCCACGCGGTCCTGTTCGAGGGCCGCGACGCGATCAAGGCGCTGACGGACCTGATGACCCGCGACCCCAAGGCAGAACTCCCGCAGTGACCCGTCGCGAAAACGCTCCCGCGCGCCGCCTGCCGCTTGCGGCTTAGCGACTGACCAAACGCCCCATGGACTTCCTCCTCACCCCCGTCGGTTCCGCGGGAGACAACTTCCCCTTCATCGGCCTGGGCGCGCGCCTCGCCGCGAACGGCCACCGCGTCGCCGTCATCACCAACGACCACTTCGCCCCCCTCATCCGCGCCTGCGGCCTCGAGTTCGTCTCGATCGGCACCGAGCAGGAATGGCGCGACGTCATCGCCGACGAGCGCATCTGGGACCCCCGCCGCGGGTTCGAGACGGTCATGCGCCTCGTCGCCGAGCAAAACCGCCGCGTGTTCGACGCCGTCGAAGCCCGCCTCGCCCCCGACACCGCCGTCGTCGCCCACACCCTCGACTTCGCCTCCCGAGCGATCGGCGAGAAGACCGGCATGCCCGTCGTCAGCGTGCAGCTCCAGCCGTCGATCGTCCGCACCGTGCACCAGCTGCCGACGATGACCGGCACGACCAACTATTCCTTCATGCCGCGCTGGCTCAAGCGCACCGTCTGGCGACTGATCGACCGCTTCCTGCTCGACAAGCACGCCGGCCCCGTCGTCAACGCCCCGCGCCAGCGGCTCGGCCTGCCGCCAATAAAGCGGGTGTTCGCCGACTACATCCACAGCCCCCTGCTCTCGGTCGGCCTCTGGCCCGAGTGGTACGCCCCCGCCCAGCCCGATTACCCGCCGCAGTTCAAGCTCACGAGCTTTCCCCTCTTCGACGCGTTCGCGAGCGAGCAGGTGCCGCCCGACGTCGACGCGTTCCTCGCCGACGGCCCACCCCCCGTCGTCTTCACCCCCGGCAGCGCCAACGTCCACGCAGCCGAATACTTCGCCGCCGCCGCCCGCGCCTGCGCCATCGGCGGCCACCGCGGCATGCTCCTGACGCGCCACGCCGAGCAGGTCCCGAGCGACCTGCCCCCGGGCGTGCGCCACTTCCCCTTCGCCCCCCTCAGCCGCACCCTCGGCCGCTGCGCCGCCATCGCCCACCACGGCGGCATCGGCACCGTCGCCGCCGCCCTCGCCGCCGGCGTCCCCCAGCTCGTCATGCCCCTCAGCCACGACCAGCCCGACAACGCCCACCGCGTCCGCAAGCTCGGCGTCGGCGAAACCCTCTTCCCCAAAAAGTTCACCCCGGACCGCGCCGCCGCCGCCCTCGCCCGACTCCTCGGCGACCCGCGCGTCAAGGAACGCGCCACCGCGATCGCACAAAAGTGCGCCGCCGAAGACGGCCTGGGAGAAACCGCACGCCTGCTCGAACGCGCAACCTCCGCGCAACCCGCGCCCGAAGTAACAGGACGTACCTAGCGGTCGCACCGAAGGTGCACGTGAACGCCGGTCCCCTGAATCGCCCTCACTCGCGCGAGCGGGCACCGATCGCACACCTTCCAATCGCTACACGGATTATCGGACGCCCCCAACTTCTGCGCCGCCCCACTTCAGCGGCGCTATGAACCGGTCGATGCTATCGGGGAGGTATTACGTTCTATGCCGGATGTGACCCAGAGCCCCAAGTCGGTCGGATCAATTGCCCCTGCCACCCCGGCGGGCGCGTCTACGTCGTGTGCGCCGCGGGGGTGCGGGTGCGGATCGAAGAAGGAGTCGGCGCCTGCCGCCGCCACGACCGAGCCGACCACCACCCACGAGCCCGGCCGCGGCCCCGACCGCCGCAAGAGCGCGGTCGACCGCCGCAGCGGCCTCGAACGCCGCCAAGCCTCCGCCGAAGCCTCCGGCTACACCGGCCCCGAGCGCCGCTCCGGTACCGAACGCCGCGTCGACACCGGCCTCGAGCGCCGCCGCGGCCCAGGCCGCCGCCGCTCCGACGAGCGCAAGAGCGCCGAAGAGGGCGAGATGACCGGCGAACAGTTCGAGTTCGTCATGGCCATCCAGACCTACAAGAAGGTCAACAAGAAGCTCTACCCGACGTGGACCGAGGTCCTCGAGGTCATGCGCCAGCTCGGCTACCGCAAGGTCCTCCCCCGCGAAATCAAGCTGGAGAACGTCCCCGAACCGAGAATCTACAACGGCGAAGCCGCCTAGCACGGCATGGTCACCTCCGGTAACCATGACACAATCAGCGAACGAGGGCACGCGGGAGGCAGGGATGCCTTCCGCGTTCTTCGTTTGCGGCGCGCGCGCTTCCCGAGTGTGCCGCAAAGACGCAAAGGCGCAAAGAAGAGAGCCTTTTCCGATAATCAGAAACGTCGCGCCGCGCGGCTACGGATCACGGGATAAAGAAAGCGCGCCCAAAAGCCCGCGGAACTTGTTCGTGGGTTGTGCACCAGGTCCCGACGTGTTTTCGTTACCCGGTCCTCAGCGAACCGCGATTTCAGCTTTCTCTCTGTGCCCTTTGCGCCTTTGCGTCCTTTGCGGCACATCCGAATAGCGCCGTCCACCAAACGTCCGGACGGAGCCTCACCCCAACAGATCTTGCGTCCACCCGTCTCGCGCGCGAACATCCGGCTCACCTCGTCCAAAGGAGAACCGCATGCGCGCCGCGCTCATCCTGACCCTCTCCCTCGCCCTCCTCACCCTCCGCACCGAGGCCGCCGACCCGCCCAAGCCCCCCGCGCCCGACAAGGCCGCTGACGTCTCCGTCGGCGAGACCCGCGTCATGACCTTCCCGGCCGTCACGTTCATCCACGCCCCCACGCGCACCACGTTCGCCGACATGGTCGGCCCGATCGAGAAGACCCTCGCCGCCATCGAGAAGGGCGTGAAAGAAAAACAGATCACGCCCGCCGGCTCCGCGATGTTCGTCTACCGCGGCGTCCAGCAGGCCAAGGGCATGAACGACCCGTTCGACCTCGAAGTCGGGTGGGTCGTCGCCGACGACCAGAAGCCGCTCGGCGACCTCAAGGTCCGCAAGGCCGACGCCTTCAAGTGCCTCGCGGCCCTCTATCAGGGGCCCGTCGCCGGCCTAGGCGCCGGCTACGGCAAGGTCTTCGGCGACCTCTCCGCCCGCAAGCTCGAGCCCACCGGCGAACACCGCGAGCTCTACCTCCACTGGGAAGGCAAAGACTCCCCCAACAACGTCGTCTGGCTCCTCATCGGCATCAAGTGATGCGCCTGGCCGGCGTGCTCACTTCAGTGATGCACGTCCCCCGCCCACATCACTTCCCCGAAGCCCGCAGCCGCAACATCTCCGTCAGAAGCGCGTCCGTCGTCTTCGTCTCCGGCTTGAGCTGCTTGACCCTATCCAGCAGCCGCTCGGCGTCCGGGCGGCGCTCGCCCAGCGTCGTCATCGCGACCAGCGCGTCCTCCTCGTTCTGGCTCAGCTTCACGCCCTTGGCCGAGTACGCCGCCACTTCCGCCCCCACCTGCGCCGTCGCGAACGCCCGCGCCTTCCCCGACAGCTCCGCCACGATCAGCTCGGCCGTCCGCTTCCCGATCCCGTCGAGCTGCGTCAGCGCCCGCGTGTCCTTCGACTCGATCGCCTGCGCGATCTGGCCCACCGGCACCGACAGCGCCCGCAGCGCCGTCTTGGGCCCGATCCCCTTCACCGTCGTGAACAGGTTGAAGAACTTCTTTTCCTGGGGCGACGTGAACCCGATCAGCTTCGGATCCAGGTTGCCACCGCCCGCAGTCCCCTCGAGATAAAAGATCGTGTGGAACGTGATCTCGCTCCCGGCCTGTGCCGCCAGCCCCTCCACGTCCGACGCCGGCACCAGCAACTCGTACGTCATCGGCCCGACCCGCAGGTGCGCGGCCGCGGGCGACTCGGAAACCTGAACCAGCGTGCCGGTAAGCGAAAGAATCATATGTCCGTTCTTCGGCGAGCCCGCTTCAGCGGGCGGGTCGCGCAGCGAGACGATTCCCGAAAAGTCTGACCGACGGGGAGAAACAGTATAGATCGTCCATCCCTCGAAAACGAGCAAGTTATTAGGGATATTTTAGGGTAGCGAGGTGCCACCACATTGGGCGCATCGGCCTCAGCCATAGACCTGCTACGCTCGGCCCGGAGGCATGACATGAGGGTTATCCCCGCCGCGCTCGCGCTGTCCGCGTTACTCCCTCTAATCGGCTGTACCGGCACCGGCCACGTCATCCACTACCAGCTCCGACACGAGTACGGCGTCCACGACCCTCAATTCCCGCTCACCATGGGCAGCCTCCTCGGCCCCGCCCTGCTCCCCGGGAACAAGGTCGACACCCTCGTCAACGGCGACCGCTTCTTCCCCGCCATGCTCGACGCGATCCGCGCCGCCAAGCGGTCCGTCAACCTCGAGACCTACATCTACTGGTCCGACACGATCGGCGCCGAGTTCACGGACGCCCTGGTCGACCGCGCCCGCGCCGGCGTGAAGTGTCACGTCCTGATCGACGCCCTGGGCAGCCTCAAGTTCAAACCCGAAGACGTCGAGCGCATGAAGGCCGCCGGCGTCCACTTCCGCCGCTACAACCCGCCGAAAATGTTCGACCCCGGCGCGCTCCTGTCCGTCGACCACCGCACCCACCGCAAGCTGCTCATCGTCGACGGCCGGGTCGGGTTCACAGGCGGAGCGGGCATCGCCGACGACTGGCGCGGCGACGCCGACTCGCCCCACCACTGGCGCGACACCCAGTTCCGCATCGAGGGCCCCGCCGTCGCCCAACTCCAGGCCGCCTTCGCCGACAACTGGGTCCAGGAGACCGGCCAGGTCCTCTACGGCGACGATTACTTCCCCAAGCTCGCCCCGGCCGGCGACCACTGGGCCCAGCTGTTCGCCAGTTCCGTGCGCGGCGGCAGCGAGTCCATGCTCCTGATGTTCCTGCTCTCGCTCACCGCAGCCGAGCGCGACGTCCGCCTGGCCCACGCCTACTTCGTGCCCGACCAGACGACGATCGACGCGCTGCTCGAGGCCCGCAAGCGCGGCGTGCGCGTCCGCGTCCTCACCGTCGGCGCCATCACCGACCTCCCCGTCGTCCGCCGCGCCTCCCGCGCCAAGTGGGGCGACCTCCTCAAGGCCGGCGTCGAGATCCACGAGTACCAGCCGACCATGTACCACTGCAAGACGCTGATCGTCGACGGCCTCTGGGTCTCCATCGGCTCCGCCAACATGGACAACCGCTCCTTCCGCCTCAACGACGAGGCCAACCTGAACGTGCTGGATCCGAAGTTCGCCGCCGAGCAGGAGCGCCTGTTCGACGCCGACCTCGCCAAGTCCCGGCGCGTCACCTACGAGGAGTGGGAAAACCGCCCGCTGGGGGAACGGCTCCTCGAAGGCGCAGCCCGGCTCTTCGAGTGGCAGTTGTAGGCCCGAGTCTCGACGTGGTGTCCACGCATCGGAACAAGCCGGGGGCACAGTGCACGGGCTCCGCCCGAAACGCCGCCCCGGGTCCGTCCACTTGGATTGATCCCGACGCCCTACTTGACCGACACGTTCACCGTCGTCGCCCGTGTCACCGCACGCGGCAGCTCGAAGATCAGCCGCCCGTCCGGCAGCCACGCGTACCGGTCGATCAACTGCCCCTCGACGACGATCAGCGCCGCGCCCTTCTCCAGCCCCGAGACCTCGAACACGGGGGCGACGACCTGCTTCGTGCGCGGGGCGATCGAAAACACGAACCGCGTGCGGTTGGCGCTCGCGAGCTGATACGCGGCGCGCCCGGCGTCGTACCCCGAGTTGTTCCGATCGCCCTCCGACTCGCGAAACACCCGCCCCATCTCTTCGTCCACCGTCATCTCCCCCGGGCTCTCGTGCTGCGCCGCCAGCGCCTGCCGCAGCGCCGGGTCCGCCGACTTGAACAGCAGGTCCAGTTGCCCGTCCCGCACGCTCCGCCCGTCCGGGTAGATCGTCCACGTCTTCCCCGCGGTCGACAGGAACCGCGCACGCATCGGCCCCGCCTCC
>DATHXE010000747.1:0-11960 GCA_035459845.1 Tepidisphaeraceae bacterium
TCTCGTTGCCGACCAGGGCCCCCCCGATCGCGCCGATCGCCCCGCCGATGAGCGCGCCGCCGGCGGTGTGGCCGTGGCCGGTGTTGTGGCCGACGATGGCGCCGATGCCCGCGCCGGCGGCGCCGCCGACGAGTGCGCCGGTGCCGGCCTTGGTCTCGCACCCGCCAGAACTCCCGAGCACCGCCGCACCGAGAGTGGTGGCGGTGAGGAACGAACAGACTGCCCGTTTCATAGCTCCCATCGACTCCACTGCCGGCCGGACGGGCGGGTGGGGCGCGCCGCTTGGATTACGCCGCTCGCCGCACACACGTCGCACGCTCGCCGCCGACAGTTCTCCGGACCGCGCCGGAACGCTGCACCCGGGACGCGCCCGGATCATACCCCAAGCGGTACGTTGGATTGATCGGCGCGGATCGCCCGCGACATGGGGGGCATGAGGGGCGTGCGAAATCGGGGTTATTGGCCGCGGCAGTAGGTAAGGTGCTGTTTTTCTTGGGCTTAGGTGTGTTAGGGCGCGGGCGCGGCTCGTTGGCGGACCGAAGGGGCGGCGACGTCAATGAGGATTAATCCGGCGTGTCGTGGGTACGGTCCGGGGAAGGGGGGGAAAGTTTGGGGCGCGGTTGGGGCTGGACCGCTAACCCGCAAGCGGGCGTGGCGTACCACGCGGGGTTCACTTCCGTTCTGCCATGGTCACGTCGATTGTCTGCTGCTTGCCGTCGCGGACGTAGACGAGTTTGACCTTGTCGCCGGGCTTAAGGGCGCCGATGGCGGTGGTTAACTCTTGCAGTGTGGTGGTGGGCTTGCCGCCGAGCGAGAGGAGCAGGTCGCCCTGTTGGAGGCCGGCTTTTTCGGCGGGGGTGCCGGCGGAGGTGCCGTCGATCTTGACGCCCTTGCCGTCCTCGTCGCCGCCGTAGGACGGGACGACGCCGAGGGTGACGCGGCGGGCGCCGTCGCGCTCGCCGGACGCGCCGCCGAGCATGGACTCGCGGTCGGCGGCGTCGACGTAGGCCTCGATCGTGGGGGCGGCGGTGATCTGGTCGACGATCGACGTCGTGAACTTCACGACGTCGGCGATGCCGTCGTAGTTGATCTTGTCGGGCGTGTCGGACGGGCGGTGGTAGTCGGGGTGGGTGCCGGAGAACAGGAAGAGGACGGGCACCTTTTTGGTGGCGAACGACATGTGGTCGCTGGGGCCGAGGCCGCCCTTGCCGAGATTCTTGAACTCGAGCGGGGATTCGGCGTCGGCCTTCTTCACGATGGCTTCGAGGCCCGGCGCGGTGCCGTGGCCGCCGACGTAGAGGAGGTTCTTGCGCACCTTGCCGACCATGTCGAGGTTCACCATGGCCGCGACCTTCTTGAGGTCGATAGGGGAATGGTTGACGAACTGGCCCGAGCCGATCAGGCCGGACTCCTCGGCGGTGAAGGAGAGGAAGACGAGCGTGCGCGCGGGCGGCGAGCGGTGCGAGTAGAGGCGCGCGAGTTCGAGCATCGCGGCGGTGCCGGAGGCGTTGTCGTCGGCGCCGAAGTGGATCGCGCGGCGCGGGTCGGCGGGGGCGGTGGTCGGGGCGTGGGGGCTGGTCGCCGTCGCGGGGTTGGGCGGGGTGGCGTGAGGATTCGCGGGCGCGTGCGGCTCGGCGGCGTGCGGGTTGTCTTTCGCGGGCGTGCCGTGCGGGTCGGCGGGTTTCCCGTTGGCGGGCTCGGTCACGCCGGGGATGCGCGGGAGGACGGGCGACGTGGGCATGAGGCTGCCGGGTCCGCCCCAGCCGAGGTGGTCGTAGTGGGCACCGATGACGAGGTACTCGTCGGCGTGCGGGCCCTGGCCGGGGATCATGGCCATCACGTTGCGTGCTGGCTTCTTGGCGCGCTTGAGGGCGACTGTGCCTTTCACGGTGACGTCGGCGAGCGGCTTGGAGGACGACTTGATGTCGGTGTCGATCTTTGTCTGAAGTTCCTTGAGCGTCGGCAATCCGCCGGCCTTCAACAGGGCGGCGGCGACGTCGCGCTTCACGTATAGGACGGGGATGCCGGCGGGGCGGATCATCTGCGGCTCGATCTTGGGGAGCTTGTCGTCGTTCAGGTGGCCCTCGGGCGGGTTGCAGACGATCAGGGCGACGGCCCCGCGCTGGCTCGCGGCCGCGGCCTTGGATTCGAGGCTCGACGCGCCGGACCAGCCGTTCTCGGCCCAGCGGCTCTTGCCGGTCTTGGGGTCGTGGGGCTCGTAGCGCATCGCGAGCACCACCTTGCCCTTGACGTCGAGGCCGGCGAAGTCGTCGTAATCGCGCTGCCCGCTGGCGATGGCGTAGCCGGCGAAGACGACGGGGCCGGCGAACTCCTTGTCGGCCGAGATCGGCGACGGGACGACGCCCTTGTCGAGGGGCCAGGTCTGCTCGCCGAGGGTGAGCGAGGTTTCGGGCTTGGCGGATTCGACGGTGGTGACGTCGAAGGTCTGGAAGAAGTCTTTTTGGCCGGGCAGGGGCTTGAGGCCGAGGGCGTTGAAGCGGGCGGCGACGTAGTCGGCGGCGATGTCGATCCCGGGGGTGCCCAGGCCGCGGCCCTCGAGGCGTTCGGAGGCGAGGAAGTAGACGTCGTTGCGGAGGGCGTCGCGGGAGACGGCGGAGGTCGCGACGGCGGTGTTTGCGGGCGAGGTCGTCGTCGTGGAATGGTCGACGAGGTTGAGGGCGGCGCGGGCGTCGGCGGCGGCGACGGGCGGGGGGGGCGTGGTGCCGGGCGGCGTGCAGCCGGCGGTCAGGAGCGCCGCGAGCAGGGCCAGTTGTGCGGGGAAGCGGGTCGTGTGGGTCGGGTTGGACATGGAGTGGGCGGCCATCTGGTGGTAGGGTGCGCGACGGAAGTCCGAATCAGCGTCATCTCGCGCGACGAGCGAATCAGCCGGAAATAGTATGCCCGCCCCCGACCCCGCACAAACCGCCCCGACGATCCCCGAAGTGCCCGCCGAGTACGCTTCGGCGCCAGTGGCCTCGGCCTCAGAGTACGTCGGGCATCTGGGGGCGCTGCTGGACGATGCGCGGGTGGCTGCGGAGTTCGGGCGACTGTCCGGACGGACGATGGAGCAGGTCGGGTACGCCCGCACAGCGGGGGTCGAAGCATGGGCGTCGGTGCGGCCGTCGGGGGGTTCAGAGATGATGCCGGTGCGCGTGATGCGGCCGGAGATCGCGCACGTCGAGGAGCAGGTTCGGGCGGCGGGCGGGGCGGGGCCGGTCGAGATCGTCTGGCTGCACGTGCGGCGATTCGGAACCAAGTAGCTCAACATCGGAATGTTGAACTACCTTTTCGGCAGCGGGCCCCAGATCGTCGCCATCAGGTCGAAGATTTCGGGCTCGGCTTGTTTGAGCTCGCCGGCGACGAAGGGGTAGAAGTCGTTGACGGACAGGTAGCTCTCGGTCATCTCGGCGAAGAATTCCTTCTCGTTGGTCAGGGCGTAGTGCTCGCGCATCGGGCCGGGGGTGGTGACGACGGATTTGTATTTGCCGCCGTCACGGAACTTCTTGTAGGCGGCGATGACGCGGGCGTCGGTGAAGGCGAGGACGCGGTCGTGGTAGGCGTGGGCGAGCTCGTGCAGCATGGCGGCGGGCTGGCGGTGGTTTTCGGACGGCGAGAGCAGCCCGTGCACGTTCGGGATGTGGACGCACTTGGCGAGCTGCTCGCTGTACCCGTTGGCCTTGAGCCAGCCGGCGCTGGGGTGGTACTGCATCGGGCGGAGCTTGCCGTGGTTGAGGTCGAGCTGGATCGGGACCTCGCGGAGCTTGGCGAGCGGGCCTTCGGGGACGACGGTGGCGATCATGACCAACTTGGCGGTGAGGAGCTTGATCGCCCGCTCGCCGAGCGTCGCGCCGTCGCCGTTGAGCAGGCGGTCGTCGATGCGGACCGTCCAGCCTTCGATCTGGCGGGTGGTGTGCGCGGTCGGGAGGGGGGGCGCCTTCGGGGGCTCGTCCGCGGCGCGCGCGGGGATCAGGACTGTGTACAGCAGGACGAGCGTAAGAACTTGGAATGGACGGGGCATGGGCGTGTTTCGTCAGGGCGTTCGTCGGCGTGCTCACTTCAGTGAGGCACGGGGGGCGCCGTACGGTGAACCATACCACCGAAGGGACGCGTTGTAGCTTCATGCCCGCGATTCGAGGACGACGCGTCTGGAATCGAGGGCGCTCTCGGCATGCTCACTGAAGTGAGCACACCGCGCCTCCCTTGGTTGGACTTCCGGGGTCGTGGGGAAGGAAAAATCTGTCTGGCTCATCACAACCATTCTGAACGTGTATTAAGACGTGAGACGCGCTGTCCATTGGGAAACCCACCGCATGCGATTTGCCTCACGCACGTTCGTTCTGCTCGCTGCCGGTCTCGTCGCGGCGGTTGCCGGCGCCGAGCCGGCCAAGCCGTATACCGGGGCGGCGTGTTCCGGGCAGGTGGACTCGTACTTCGTGAACGAGGTGTGGGCCAAGGTCGGGGCGATGACGTGCCTGGAGTGTCATAAGGCGGGGGGCGACGCGGAGGACAGCGAGTTCGTCCTGCGCGACCCGAATCTGTTCCGGGGCGAGGCCCGCGATGAGGCGGTACGTTACAACCACGGGCAGTTCGTCAAAGTGGCGCTGGCTAAGGAGAACGGCAAGTCGCTGGCGTTGCAGAAGGCGACGGGCGCGATCAAGCACGGGGGGAAGCAGGCGCTCAAGCCCGACTCGGCCGGCGTGCGCGTGCTCACGGAATTCGTGCGGCGGCTCGAGAACCCGATTCCCGCCGCGTCGACCGTCGCGACGCCGGAAGACAAGAATCTCCCGCCGTTCTTCGACGGCGTGGTGATGATGGACGACGCCCGGCTGCTCCGGCGGGTGACGCTTTCGCTCGGCGGGCGGTTGCCGACGGATGCGGAGGTTGCTGCGGTCGCCAAGGACGGTGGAAAGGCGCTGCCGGCGATCCTCGACGCGCTAATGACCGAGGAGGCGTTTTTCGACCGGATTCGGGAGGCGTTCAACGACGTGTTCCTGACCACGGGCGTCGAGGGCGCCGAGGCGAACATCCTCTCGTACGACCACTTCAACAAGTCGCGATTGTGGTACCAGAAGTACGACCTGAACGCCGCCGGCGACGCCAAGGCGCAGACGCAGGCCCGGTACAAGCTGTCGGACGACTACCGCAAGGCGCTGCACGGCGAGCCGATGAAGCTCGTCGAGTACATCGTCAGGAACGACCGCCCGTTCACGGAGATCATCACGGCCGACTACGTGATGATGTCGCCGTACACGGCGCGCGGGTACGGGATGTTCGACGAGGTTAAGGACAAGTTTAAGAACCCGGAAGATCCGTTCGAATACATCCCGGTGCGGCTGAAGGCACTCGTCGGGCGGGACAAGAACCAGAACCAGGACTCGGCGACTGGCTACTACCCGCACGCGGGGATTCTGAGCACGTTCCAGTACCTGGCGCGATACCCGACGACCGAAACGAACCGGAACCGCCTGCGGTCGCGGATGTACTACCAGCACTTCCTCGGGGTGGACGTGCTCGACCTGGCGGCGCGGGTGCAGGACGCGGCGGCGGTGCAGGCGAAGTTCGCCAACCCGACGATGCAGGCGTCGGAGTGCGTCGTGTGCCACAAGACGCTCGACCCGGTCTCGAGTTTGTTCCAGGACTACTGGCGGTTCGCGGAGATGGGGGTGTACGGGAAGCGCAAGGGCGGGTGGTTCACGGACATGTTCCAGGCCGGGTTCGAGGGGACGGACATGCCGGCGGACCAGCGGTGGCGTGCTCTGCAGTGGCTGGGCGAGCAGACGGTGAAGGACCCGCGGTTCGCGGTGGCGATGGTGGAACACGGGTACTACGTGCTGACCGGGCGGCGGGTGCTGCTGCCGCCGAAGGACATCGACGACCCGCTGTACGCCGCCCGGCGGCGCGCGTACGCCGAGCAGCGCAAGACGACCGAGGCGATCGCCCACCGGTTCGCCGAGAACAAGTTCAACTTCAAGGGCGTGCTGAAGGACTGGATCGCATCCGACTTTTACCGGGCTGACGGTTTGGCGACGGCGAAGCTCAATCCGGCGCGGCAGGCGGAATTGGACGATGTGGGCGTGGTTCGGATGCTCGCGCCCGAGCAGGTCGAGCGGAAGATCGCCGCGGTGTTCGGCCAGCCGTGGGGGCGGTTCAGGGACAAGCAGGCGGCGATGCTGTACGGCGGGATCGACTCGCAGGAAGTGACCGAGCGCGCCGCCGACCCGAGCGGTGCGATGGGCGCGCTGCAGCGGATCATGGCCAACGACGTGGCGCTCAAGAACACGGCGATGGATTTCTCGCGCCAGCCGGCCGACCGGGTGTTGTTCCCCGACGTCGAGCCGGCGGACGTGCCGGGCGCGTCGCCGGACGCGGACGCGCGGATTCGCCGGACGATCGTGCGACTGCACAATCGCGTGCTGGGCCGGAACGACGCGCCGGATTCGGCGGAAGTGCAGCGGACGTACGACCTGCTGGCCGCGGTGATCAAGGACGCGGAGACATCGAAGAAACCGGTCGGCAAGGAGGAGATCTACTCGGGCCGGCAGAAGCTGCTGCGGCCGGTGGCGGACCCGAAGTACGCCGTGCGGGCGTGGCGGGCGGTGCTAACATATATGCTGAGGCGGCCGGAGTTCTTGTACGAATAGGGTGGGCGGCAGCCGACCGCGCGATATGGAGGCCCGGCGATGAACGCGATCAAAGCGACAGTGCGGAACGGCCGGATCGAGGCCGACGAGCCGGTGAACCTGCCGGACGGGACGGAGTTGCTCGTGGTTCCGGCCGATCAGGCCGAGCGGGTGGACGCTGATGAGGAGCCGGGCTGGGATAACTCGCCCGAGGGCATCGCGGCATGGCTGAAGTGGTACGACTCGCTCGAGCCCCTGATCCTGACGCCCGAGGACGAGGCGAAGATCGCAACGGCGAGGCGTGAACAACGGGAGTGGGAACTGGCCAACTTCGAGAAGCACGCCGAGAAACTGCGGAGGCAGTGGGAATGACCCGCTACCTTCTGGATACGAACGCGGTGACTGCCCTTGCCAATCGTCGCGAACCGTTTGCCTCCCGCGTCCGGGAGGCAAGATTGCGCGGGGCGGTGATCGGTACCTGTGAGCCGGTCGTGGGCGAGTTGTATTACGGGCTCGAACTCAGCGCGACCCGCGACGTGAATCAGCCCCGCGTCGAGCGGGCGCTGAGTGAGTTGCGAACCTGGCCGTTCGACCGAAGAGCGGCACGCGAGTACGGCCGCGTCGCCGCGGAACTCCGTCGGCGGGCGAGGACGATGCAAATCATCGACATGATGGTCGCGGCCGTGGCGTTTACGCTCCGGAACTGCGTCGTGATCTCCACCGATTCTGACCTGTTGGCCGTTCCGGGCCTGACCGTCGAAAACTGGGCAACCGCTCCGTCCGCCAACGACTAACAACCA
This sequence comes from Tepidisphaeraceae bacterium, assembly GCA_035459845.1. Classification (GTDB taxonomy): domain Bacteria; phylum Planctomycetota; class Phycisphaerae; order Tepidisphaerales; family Tepidisphaeraceae; genus DASPKW01. The sequence continues at coordinate 7,421 of DATHXE010000747.1, forward strand.
ACGGAACTCCCATGCGACGCGACTTCCTCAAACTCTGCGGCCTCGTCGGTCTGGGCCTGGCCATCCCCGGTGGCGTCAAGTCACTCCTCGCCGCGCCGGCGGCGCCGAAGGAAGAGCCGCCGTACGACGGGCCGTTTTACGTCGTCTTCAACGCGTCGGGCGGGTGGGACACGACCTACCTCATGGACCCCAAAGGCGTGGGCGAGATCAACCGCCTTTACAAGGAAGGCGACATCCTCACCAAGGGGAACCTGAAGTACGCGCCCAACGCCAAGCACGCGACCGGCGGGATGAGCAACGAGGACTTCTTCAAGGAGTTCGGCGACCAGTTGCTCGTGTTCAACGGGATGGACTACTCGGTGAACAACCACGCGCCGGGCGCGCGGTACATGGCGACCGGGAAGCTGGATTCGCTGGCCTACCCGACGTTCGCGGCGCTGGTGGCCGCGTGCAAGGGGCCGACGTGCCCGCTGTCGTTCCTGACGTTCGGCAACTACTCGGCGACGGGGAACCTGGTCGCGATGTCGCGCGTGCAGTATTTGCCGTCGCTGCAGAAGATCGCCAACGCGGACGCGATCGAGGGGAACCTCAAGTCGCCGTACCACGACGATTTCGCGCTGGGTCACATCGAGCGGGCGCTGGAGCAGGAGAACGCCGCCCGCGCCGCGCAGCCTCGCCTCCCGCGGGCCGAGCGGGCGGAGGGGATGCTGTACGCGGCGCAGGTGAACGCCAAGTCGCTCCAGCGGGTGACGCCGTTCATCCCGGCGCAGGTGCCGAAGGAGCGGCTGCACCAGCAGGCCGAGATCGCGCTGGCGTCGTTCAAGGCGGGCGTGTGCGTGTCGGCGAACTTGTCGATCGGGCAGTTCGACTCGCACGCGAACAATGACGTCGACCAGATGAAGCTGATCCCGGAGTTGCTCGCGGGGATCGCGTACCTGGTCCGCCGGGCCGAGGCGCTGGGGATCCGCGAGAAGCTGGTGATCGTGATGCAGAGCGAGATGGGCCGGACGCCGACGTACAACAAGGGCAACGGCAAGGACCACTGGTCGATCGGGTCGGCAATGTTCATGGGCGCGGGGATCAAGGGTAACCGGCTGATCGGCGCGACGGACGAGAAGCAGTTCGGCGTCGGGCTGGACCCGGCCAAGCTCGTTACGGACAAGGCCAAGGGGATCAAGGTGCGGCCGGAGCACGTGCACCAGGCGCTGCGGCAGTTCGCGGGGATCGCCGAGCACCCGCTGGCGAAGAAGTTCCCGCTGGGGGTGCCGGTGGTGGAGGAGCTGAAGGGGTTGTGGGGGTGACTTCCGTTAGCTGCGGGTCAACGACCTGCTGACGCGCACGAGCGCACCCGACGGCTCCACGCGTCAGCAACGCGTTGCGTTGCAGCTGTCTAGGTCATTCACTGCTCGCGCACGAGGCGCACACCGTCCCCGTGCCACAGGGCTTCGAGCGCGCGGCGGTCCCACGCCTCGGGGCCCATGGCCGGGTCACCGATCTCGAACCGGCCGTCGGCGCGGCGGCCGAGCAGGACGACCACGTGCCGCACGCCCGGGGCCCAGCCCCACTCGCGGTGGAAGCGCGGGTCGTGCTTTTCGGTGTCCGCAAGGTAGACGGAGAGGATCGCCGGGGCCTGGGCCGCGAGTTCGTCGATCCCGCCGACGACCGGGGTGACGCGCAGGGGCATGCCCGTCGCCTTGATCGCCAGCCCGCGACAGATCCCGCGGAGGCTCGTGCCGTCGCGCGTCGTCAGGCAGAGGCCGGCCATCTCGGGCTCGGTCGCGCGGATCGCGTACCGGGCGAGGAGGGTCGCCGCCGCCGCCGGGCCGCACGTGGTCTGCGTGGATTGCCGGCAGATCCCGCGCTGCCACCGGTCGACGACGTGCAATTCGCCCGCCGGCCGTTCGAAGAGGCCGGCGTACGCGTGCCAGAGCGTCAGCCCGGCCAGCGGCACGACCAGCACGCACCGCCGCGCCGGCCGGCCCGGCAAGAGGCGCCAGCCCGCGCCGATGACGCCGGCGACGAGCAGCGGCGTCCAATCGCCGTACACGACGAGGGTCCGCGCGGGCAGCCAGCGCAGGGCCCAAATGGCGTCGCGGGCCCAGAGGATCTGTGTGAGGGTCAGGGAGAGGAGTGCGATCGCAACGGTAATCGCGACACCCGCGCGTCGGCGGCGCGTCAACGCGTAAGTCGTGGATCCCACCAATGCGGCGAGCCCGAGCATCACCGCGATCGCAATGATCAGGTCGGAGGTCACACGCACATCATACCAGACGAGGCGGTCGGGGAGGATCGTTTGCGCTGCAGGTCAACGGCCTGCTGATGCGATCCGTGTCACGTTTGTTTTCGCGCACGAACGCTCCCCGTTGCGCCGCGTGTCAGCAACGCGTTGCGTTGCAGCTATCGCGCGCGCGTCAGCGCCACCGCACCTCGCCGGTACAACCCTTCATGCGACTCCTCCCGCTGCTCGCACTCGTTGTGCTGCTTTCGCTCCACGCCCCTGCCGCCGAGCCGCTCCTCCCGGAGGGCAAGGCGACGCCGCCGGTGCCGGTCGACCACTTCCCGTCCCGCCTGCACGCGCTGGTCTGGCGGAACTGGAACCTCGTGTCCGCCGAGCGCATGGCGGCGGTCGTTGGCGCGAGGGCGGACGACGTCCGCGCGCTCGCCGCGTCGATGGGTCTCGCCGCCGAGCGGCCGATACCCGCGCATTACAAGTCGCGCCTCTACCTGACGGTCCTCCGCCGCAATTGGCACCTGCTGCCGTACCCGCAGTTGCTTAAGCTCGTCGACATGATGCCCGAGCAACTCGCCTACGTGCTGCGCGAGGACGACTTTTTCTGGGCCAAGCTCGGGTACGTCAAACCGAAGTGCGAGCCGATCGCCTGGGCCGAGCCGGACGCCGCCGCCAAGGCGCGGGCCGCGGAGATCCGCGAGTTGGCGCTGAAGCACTTCGGCCCTGGCGTCGCCGGTCCCGCCGGACCGGGCGAGGAGGAGCCGCTGGCCTTTTTGAACGAGTTCGCTGGTGATTTGGCGGACGACCAGATCACGCCCCGCAAACTCGACCTGAACCACCCGCGATTCCTGTACTCGTACTTCGCCGTGTTCGGCGACCCGCTGTCCGACCCGACATTGGACCCATACCCCGACAAGCTCCTGGCTCGCCTGGCCGACGTCGGCGTCAACGGGGTGTGGCTTCACGTCGTCCTGCGCGACCTGGCGCCGTCCAAGGTGTTCCCCGAGTTCGGTCGCGGCTGGGAACAGCGCCTGGCGAGCCTCCGCAAGCTCGTCGACCGGGCCAAGCGGTTCGGGATCGCGGTTTACCTGTATCAGAACGAGCCGCGCGCGATGCCCGAGGCGTTCTACAAGGTGGCGGGTCGGGCCGAGCTCGCCGGCGTCCTCGAGGGGGAGTTCCGGGCGATGTGCACGTCTCGGCTGGAAGTGCGCCAGTGGCTCACCGAATCGCTCGCGCACGTCTTTTCCAACGTGCCGGACTTGGGCGGCGCGTTCACGATCACCGCGTCCGAAAACCTCACGAGCTGCGCATCCCACCACAAGCCGGCCGGGTGTCCGCGGTGCGCGAAGCGGAAGCCCGCCGAGATCATTGCCGAGGTGAACACGGCGATCGCCGCCGGCGTGCGCAAGGGGAGTCCGACCGCCCGGACAATCGTCTGGGACTGGGGCTGGAAGGACGAGTACGCCGCCGACGTGATCGCCGGACTTCCCGAAGGCGTCTTCTTCGAGTCGGTCAGCGAGTGGTCGCTGCCGCTCAACCGCGGGGGCGTGCCGGTCGCGGTCGGCGAGTACTCGATCTCCGCCGTCGGACCCGGGCCGCGCGCCACGAAGCACTGGGCGCTCGCCAAGGCCCGCGGGCTGAAGACGGTCGCCAAGGTGCAGGTCAACAACACGTGGGAGTTGTCGGCCGTGCCGTACCTGCCGACGATGGATCTCGTGGTCCGGCATGCGCAGAACTTGTCGAAGCAAGGTGTCGACGGACTGCAGTTGTCATGGAGCCTGGGCGGGCATCCGTCGCCGAATCTGAAGGTGTTCCAGTCCGTGCTGGGCGGGACGACGCCGGATGCGGCGATCGATGCCGCCGCGCGTGAGTTGTTCGGCGACGCCGGCGCCCCCGCCGCCCGGCGTGCCTGGCGGGCGTACAGCGCCGCGTTCGAGCAGTTCCCGTATGGGCCGGGCGTGCTGTACCTCGCCCCCCAGCAGACCGGTCCGGCCAACCTGCTCTTCGAAAAGCCGACCGGGTACACGGCCACGATGGTCTGCTTCCCGTACGACGATCTGAAGCGCTGGCGCGGCCCCTACCTCGAAGACGTGTTCATCGCACAGTTCGAAAAGGTGGCCGACGGTTTTCGGGACGCGGAAACGGCTCTCGCCGACGCGGTCGCGAAGACCGGCCCCGACCGCGCCGCGGCCGCGAAGCGCGAGTTCGATATCGCCCGCGCCGCCCGCGTGCACTTCGCCAGCGTGGCCCATCAGGCCCGGTTCGTCCGCGCCCGCGAGATGCTCGCTAAAGCGCCCCCCGATCAGCGAC
>DATHXE010000748.1:0-2155 GCA_035459845.1 Tepidisphaeraceae bacterium
TACCTGTCCGCCCACTGCCACGACGACCTGGGCCTGGCCGTCGCCAACAGCCTGTCGGCCGTCGAGAACGGCGCCCGGCAGGTCGAGTGCACGATCAACGGCATCGGCGAGCGCGCCGGCAACGCCGCGCTCGAGGAGATCGTCATGGCCCTGCGCACGCGCGGGGACCACTACCACATCGGCACGCGCATCGACAGCACGCGGATCTTCCCCGCCAGCCGAATGGTCAGCACGCTGACCGGGCTGGTCGTGCAGCGCAACAAGGCGATCGTCGGCGAGAACGCGTTCGCCCACGAGTCCGGCATCCACCAGGACGGCGTCCTCAAGTTCCGCGAGACCTACGAGATCATGGACCCGACCCACGTCGGCATCCCCAAGAACTCGCTGGTCCTCGGCAAGCACTCGGGCCGCAGCGGGTTCCGCGACCGCGTCGCCCAACTCGGCTACCAGTTGACCGACGAGCAACTCCAGGCGACGTTCGAGAAGTTCAAAACGCTGGCGGACAAGAAGAAGGAAGTCTTCGACGAGGACATCGAGGCGTTGGTCGACGAGCAACTCGAGGTTTCGGCCGGCGTATTCGAGTTGGTCGGCGTGCAGGTCACCGCCGGGTCGAACACGATCCCGACCGCGACCGTCACGCTCCGCGACTCGGCCGGCGAGCAACTCCTGGACGCCAGCGTCGGCGACGGCCCGGTCGACGCGATCTACTCGGCCATCCAGCGCATGACCGGCATCAAGCTCACGCTCACCGACTACCGCATCCGCGCCGTCACCCGCGGCAAGGACGCCCAGGGCGAGGTCCAGGTCGAGATGGAGCACAACGGCCGAAAGATCCGCGGCCGCGGCCTCTCGACCGACATCCTCGAGGCCTCGGCCCTCGCCTACCTGTCGGTCATCAACCGCATGCGGAGCCTGACCAACCGCGAGCGCCTGATCGCCGACGCGACGGTGTGACTCCTCTCGCGCGCGGATCACCGTCATCCTGAGCGCAGCGAAGGATCTTGCCCGTGCCTCTGGGCCCGTTCGACTTTGGTAGAAGCGTCCGCGGACGCCGTTCCCCATAGTCGGGCGGGCCCGTTCGTATTGGCTAGATCCTTCGGAGTACCTCAGGATGACGGTGGACGCGGTGCGGCGGACGCGGTGCCGCCCGCGTCCTTCGTCCCCTCCCCCAGATACCGCTTGATCGCCCGCAACTCCGCGACCGTCCGCACCGCCGTCCGCCCCGCGTGCAGCCGCGTGTCCGGGTCGCACGACCACGTCACCGGGAACTCCGCGATGCGGTACCCGCGCCGGATCGCGCGGAGGATCGTCTCCAGATCGAACAGGAACCCGTCCGTGCGCAGTTCGCCGTAGACCGCGCGGGCAACGTCGCCCGCGTACATCTTGAACCCGCACTGCGTATCCGTCAGCCCGTGCGGGAGGCGCAGCACCCAGTTGGCCGCGACGCGGAAGACGCGCGAGAACACGCGCCGGTGGAACGGCTGCGGGTTGATGATCACGCTGTCCTGCCGCTTGCGCGAGGCGTGCGCCACCTCGCACTTGCCCGCCTTGAGCAGCGCGAGCCCGCGCAGCGCCTGCTCGTACGGGATGCACACGCCCGAGTCGGCGAACATGACGAACGTGCCGCGCGCCGCCGTCATCCCGGCCCGCACGGCCGCACCCTTACCCCGGTTCCGCTCTGCCGCGATCACGTGCAGTTCAACCCCCGCCGGCACCGCCGTCGCGCGCGCCACGTCGGCCGTCCCGTCGCGACTCCCGTCGTCGGAGACGATCACCTCGCCGCTCATCCTCTGCTCGATGAGGAACTGCGCCGCCGCCGCCACGTCCTTGGCGATCTTGTGCGCCTCGTTATACGCCGGGATCACGATCGACAACTCGGGAACCGCCGGCGCTTCGGGAGCGCCGGCAGCGGGGGAAGGCAGGGCGGGCGCGTCGGTGGGTCTCGTCACTGTCCTGATAGTAGTCGCCCGACCCCGGAACGTTCACGCGGTGAGGACGATGTCACGCCCACGCGCGCCGTAGGGTGGGCTCCGCCCACCGCTTGCCCATCAACCGATCGACGGCCTTCATCGGAATCCGAGATGCCGCGCGACTCGGGCGAACGGTGGGCGGAGCCCACCCTACGCGCTCACTCCACCGCCGCGGCCGGCCTCCC
>DATHXE010000749.1:0-2898 GCA_035459845.1 Tepidisphaeraceae bacterium
GCGATCACGCGCTCTCCGGCCTTCACGCCGTCGTTGGCCACGATCAGGTCGTCCTGCCGCTGGCCCAGGGCGACGGGGCGCATGTCCGCGATGCTCCCTTCCTTGACCACGTACACGAACTGCCCCTGCTGCCCGACCTGAACGGCCGCGGCCGGGATCAGCACCGCGTCGCGTTTCGTCTCCAGCACCAGCCGGACGTTGACGAACTGTTGGGGCCAGAACTGGCGGTCCGTGTTCTCGATCTCGGCCCGCAGCTTGATCGTGCCCGAGCCCGCCTGCACGGCCGTGTCGAGGAACGTCAGCTTCCCCTCGCGCGCCTTGCCCGCGTCGCCGGGGACGCTGACGTAGGTCTTGAGCTGCTTGTCGCCGCTCTCCTTCATGTGCCGGCGGATCGCATTGAGGTTGCGCTCGGACGTGGTGAAATCGACGTACAGCTTGTCGAGGTTCTGGATCGTGACCAGCGTCGCCTCGTTCGCCTTGACGATGTTGCCCACGTCGACGCGGCGCTGCCCGGCCCGGCCGGCGATCGGCGACTTGATGTCCGTGTACCGCAGGTTCAACTCGGCCGTCGCGACCGCCGACTCGGCCGCGGCCTTTTGCGCCTCGGCGACCTCGACCGCGCTCTTTTTCTGCTCGAACTCCTGCTCGCTGATCGCCTTCGACTGCTGGAGCCCCTCGACCCGCTTGAACTCCTGCTTCGCCAGCGTGACCTCGGCGTCGCGCTGCTTGACCAGCGCCTTGGCCTGGGCCACGTCCGCGGCGAACCAGTTCTTCTCGATCGTGAACAGTGGCTTGTTGAGCGCGATGTCCTCGCCGTCCTTGAACAGGATCTGGTCGATCTTGCCCGTCACCTGGGGCTGGACGTTGACGACCTCGAACGCGGTCGTGCGCCCGATCTCGTCCAAGTAGACCGGCACGTCCTTGGCGGTCGCCATCACGACCGTCACCGGCGCCGGTGGGGGCGGCGGCGGGGCCTGCGTTTGATCCTTGCGCTCGCACGCGGCGAGCCCGACGGTGGTGGCGACGGCGACGAGCGCGACGGTGGTCCGCCGGGCGATCGAGCGGCCACGGCTGAATTTGTTGACGTGCGAGTCAGACATAAGTGTGTTCCGGGACATCGGACTGGCGTTTACGGCCACGGCGGACGATCGGACATCATCGGCCGGCGGCGCGGGACTTTTTCAAAACCGGCCGCCCGGCCCGCGGACGGGACACGGCGGCGGGGACGCGGGACGGCGGCTGGGGAGTGGAGGGGACAGGGGGGGCGGCAGGCGCGACGGCGCGCGGGCCCACCCCGTTCTGCACACGGCGGGCGCGCTCGGCGTCTGACAGGACGCCGTTGAAGAACACGTCCATGATGCTCGCCGCCTGCTCGTCGAACGGACGACGCCGGCCGACCATGTGGTTCGTGAACATCGTCCCGTACAGCAGGTCGCCGATCGTCTCCTTGACCCGCTCGACCGGGATCGGGCGCAGCCGCCCGGCGGCGATCAGGCCCTCGATCACGCCCGCCCACTCGGCGCACGCCGAGCCCTCGTGCTCGAAATAGATGGGCTTTTTGCGGCCCCCGAACTCGGCCCGCTCCTGGATGAAAAGCTCGACCAGGTCGGGGTGATCTTCGAAGTATTCCAGGTAAGCGCGGGTCGCCGCGACCATGCGGTCGATCGGGTCGGCAACCCACTCGATCGCCGACTCGATGTGGACGTCCAAGTCGCGCACGCCCCGCTCGACCGCCGCCAGGAACAGCCGCTCCTTCGACGGGAAATAGCGGTAGACCGTCCCCTTGCTGATCGAGAGCGGGTCGGCGATGAACTGGACGTCGGTGTTCGGGTACCCGTGGCGGGCGAACACGGCCGTCGCCTTGTCGAGGATCTGCTCGCACCGCCGGGCGTGCAGGCCGGCGTCGCGGGGGCGCCCGCGGGTGCAGGGGGCGCACACCGGGTCTTTGCCCTTCAGCGGCGAATTAGTTGACGCGCGAGTCATCGAATTCCACAATACGGGGTGGAAGGGGGAAAGGTCAAGCACAGCCGAATTGATGTGTGGTGCGCGCGCGGGCGCGCCTATCTGTCCGGTCGACCATCTGCCGACCTGCTCACGGGTTGCGCGCGATCGGGCAAGTTTGTTCAACGGCGATCGAACTCGGCAAGAAGGTCGGAAGAGGGTGTGTCGGTTAGTAAACCCGCCGGTCGACGCGCGCCAGCCACTCCGCGAACAGGGCCGCGGACTCGGCCGCCAGCACCCCGCCCGCGATCTCGACCGGGCTCCCGCCGATTCGCCTCATCTGCGTATTCGAAATCGTGAGCTCGCTGAACCCGGCCGATTGTGCGTCGGCGATGGACGCGCCGTACACGATCCGCGCCAGCTTCGCCCAGTGGATCGCCGCGAAGCACATCGGGCACGGCTCGGTCGTCGAATAGATCGTGTGGCCGGTGAGGTCGATCGTGCGCAGTGTGCCGCAGGCGGCGCGGATCGCGGCGACCTCGGCGTGGGCAGTCGGGTCGGTCGTCCGCCAGACGACGTTGTGCTCGACCGACACCACGTCCCCGGCGGGACTGACGATCACCGCGCCGAACGGCGACTGCCCCGCCTCGATCCCCCGGCGGCAGGCGTCGATCGCGAGGCGCATGAACTGGGCGTCGTCGTGGGGCATGAACGGAGTGTAGGTCGGTGGGGGCGCGGTGCAAGGAGGCTCCGTTCGCGCGACCGGCATTCGAACGGCTCAATGACGTTAGAGCGCGAACGCGATACCTCATATAGCCCGCCACTTGTGGCGGGAACGTGTGAGCACGCGAGCTTGTACGGATGCACGTCGGAACTGCCGAGCTTTCCCGCCACAAGTGGCGGGCTATATGAAACGGGTGTCGCGCGGTCAGGCGGCATGGAGGCAATCGGAAGCGG
>DATHXE010000750.1:0-1630 GCA_035459845.1 Tepidisphaeraceae bacterium
CGGTGACGATTTCGGCCCAGGCGTCGGGATCGCCGACGGGGGCGTGCAGGGCCGCGTCGCCACCGACCTCGCGGAGCACGGGGATGTCGCTGGCGAGGACGTGGGCGCCGCAGGCGAGGGCCTCGACGACGGGGAGGCCGAAGCCTTCGGCGTTGGAGGGTTGGAGGACGAGGGCGGCGCGGCGGTAGGCGGCGGCGATGTCGTCGCGCGTGACGCCACGGACTTGGGTGATGGCGTCGTTGATGTTGAGCTGGTCGATGAGGGCGCGCTGCTCGGCGGTGAAGTCGCCGCCGATCTGAAGGAGGCGGAGGGCCGGTTGCGACGCGCGGGCGCTGGCGAACGTGCGGAGGAGGACGTCGATGCGCTTGCGGGGGATGCAGGAGCCGACGTGGAGGAGGAAGGGGGAGGGGGGGATCGCCGATTGCCGATTGCCGATTGCCGATTGGTTGGGTTCATCCGGCGTGAACTCGGCCGCCGGGGCGACGGGGCAGCGGACGAGTTTGGCGGGGTCGATGAGGTTGTGGCGCTCGATCTGGTCGCGGACGGGTTGGGTCAGGTAGAAGACGACGCGGGCCTTTTGGAGGCCGGTGAGGATCGTGCGGGCCATCTGCCTGAACCAGGTGGGGCGGGGTTCCTTGTCGGGCTCGAGCAGGCAGCGGAAGGTGTCGAGGTCGTGGCAGAAGACGCCGGTACGGTCGGCGGGGAGGGCGTGGACGACCTGCGAGTAGCTGTGGTCGCAGAGGTGGAAGCAGTCGAAGTCGGTCGCGTGCTTGCGCGCGAACGCGGGGTACACGCGCATGCGGTTGCGGAGGCGGTCGATGTTGCGCCCGCGGCGGCCGAGGACGGCGAAGAGCCTGCGATACCGCGGGCAGAGCCGGGTGGCGCGGACGAGGTCGGACGTCGCGAGGTGCTCGAGAAGCATCTCGGCGACGAGGTCCATGGAGGGCCAGCCCTCTTCGGGAAAGTCGGGGAGGATGGCGAGGGATGGCGTGGGCAAGGATGAAGGCGGAAGGATGAAGGATGATGGATGAAAAAGAGAGCCCAGCGACTTGTCGCGGGACGGAGTCGATCATGCGCGTTTCGCGGGGATCTCGTTCAGGATGTCCTGCACGAACCCCGTGATTCGCTTCACCTGCGCGTCGCGGTCGAATTCGGGTAATGCTTCGGGCAAGTGCGCGTGTTTCGCGTGGACGTCGTCCCAGGTCACTGTCCGCATCAGGTCCGCGACGGCCTGGACGTATCGCGGGTGCCACGGGTTCGGGCCCGGCAACCGCCAGAGCCAACCCGAATCCAAATCGTACGCAAGGGGGATTTGGCCGGTGATCGTCGGCAAGCGGGCGGCGACGTACTCGCTGATTTTGGTCGTGTAGCGGAACGAGCCGACGCCGTCGACGGATTGGGGGAGGCTGCCGACGTCGAACGCGGCCATGTAGTCGAGGACGTACTGGTTGGCGACGCCGCCGGTCAGGTGGATGCGCTTGCCGAGGTCGGTCGAGGCGACCCGTCGGAGGTGGTCGAGACCGGCCCCGTCGCCGACGACGACGACGGCGACGTCCGTGCGGTCGGTCAGGCGGATCGCGTTGACGAGCTCCCACCCGTAACAGAACTCGACGCGCTTGTTCCAGGCGAG
>DATHXE010000751.1:0-14165 GCA_035459845.1 Tepidisphaeraceae bacterium
ACGCGCCGGTCAGCGCAACGAGCGTGGGCAAAGCGAGCCTCCCGTGTGTGTGGCGGGGGCATTGTACGGCGGGCGCTCGCAGAACACGAAGGTGGAGGATGAAAGATAGAGGATGGAATCGGCGGACGAGCGCCATCTTCCATCCTCCACCTTCCATCCTCGTCTCTTTCATTTCCTCATGTCCGCCTCGTCCACGAATTTGAAGATCCCGCCGTTCTCGTCGGCGATCTGCTTGAGGAGCTTCTCGTACTCGTCGCCCCGGCCGACGAACGCGATCGTGTTGATCTTGACCCGCTTGTCGGCGTTGAGCTTGCGGATCTCGGCGAGCGTCTTCGCGTTGTCGGGGAAGTCGCCGTCGGTCAGGAGGTAGACGAGTTGCGGCTGGAGCGCGAACGCGGCGCGCAGCCCCGGCAGGGGGTCGGACGTGCCGCTCGGCGTGACCCTGTCGAGGAAGTCGTGCGCGTTCCGCTTGGTCTCGGGCAGGGCCCGGACGAGCTGGCGGTCCAGGGCCTTGTACGAGTCCTCCGCGAAGAAGACGACGTCGAACTCCTGGATCGGCCGCAGCGCGTCGACCGCCCGGCGGAGCTGGTCGCGGAGCGAGTCGAAGTTGGTCATCATCGAGCCGGAGGAGTCGCACAGGTAGACGACGCGGCGCGCGTTCCCGGGCACGATGAACACGGGCGACCCGCCGCCCTTGCTGGGCGGGGCGAACGGGGCGAGGCCGCCGCCCTCGTCGCCGATGCCGGCCCGGGCGCTGATCCCCTTGCCGGCGGGGCCGAACGCGTTGTTGGAAGCGCCGATCGCGATGTCGAGCGCGTCGTCGCCCCCGCTGGCCGGGTTCAGGTTGACGCGGAGCTCGGCGGACGTGGAGACGCCGGTCGCGTCGGCCGGGACGTCTCGGAGCTGCTGGGTGTGCGGTTTGTCGGGATCGTCTTGGCCGATCATGGCAGGCCGGTTCGACTGCTCGACGTCCGGCACCTCCCCCGGCAACACCGGCGGCGGCGCCGAGACCACGTCCGACACCGCGCGGATCGCCTTGTACGTCAAAACCCCGACCCCGACGATCGCCAGGTGGATCGCCAGCGACGTGATCAGCGGCAACACGTTCTGCACGAACGGCCGCTGCCAGAACGACTCGGGCTCGGCCTCGACTTGGGCAACCTCTGCGCGCACCGGGAGCGTGGACATGGCGGGGTCTCCTCTTAAAGGTGGGTTCGGTGGGGGGCGGTCAGGAGGAGTACGGAGGGGGGTGGGGAAACGGATTCACGAGATCAATCTACGCCGATCGGAGGGTGGGCACTGCCCACCGCTCTCGCGATTTGCGCCGATGCCGGGTGCCATGCCCTCGCGCGGCGCCATATGGATCGTTCGCGCAGATCTGTGGTCGCCGTGCGTGGGCATGCCCCAGCGGCTCCCGATCACAGAATCGAACGCCGCTGGGGCATGCCCACGCGAGCCGATTACGCCATTGAGTACTTCAAGAGTTCCCGGCGGCTCGCGAGGGCATGGCACCCATGGCACCCGGAAACCGGTCGCACCTCCGGTGCGAATCCGACTCCGCTGGTGTGGGCGTGGGCGCTCCCGTCAGAAGTACTCGTTACAAAACGGCGCCGGCCCCGCCGCGAACGCATCGAGCGCGATCAGCGCCTCCGCGCGAGCGACCTTGATCAACCCCATCCGCGCCGCCGTGCTCGCCGAGACGTCGCCCGCAACGACGGACGCCCACGTCCGGTCCGTGCACTCGACGTCCGCCTCGGCCGTCGTCGGCGTCGCCATTGCCTGGCCGTCCGCGACCTCGAACCGCAGCCGCGACACGTGCCCCTCCGTTTCGGCGACCGCGACCGTCGCCGCGCCTCTCACGTTCGCCGGCAGCGTTCGCATCGCGCCGAGAAACGCCGCGTGGTCGAGCACGCGGATCTGCATCCGCGTCTGCGGCTGCAGGCCCGCCGTGTCGTGGTTCACCAGCCGGTGCGGGAGCTGCGGCTCGCGGAGCCAGAGGTTGATCGGGAGGTCCGCCGGCAGCGCGAACTGCACCGCCCAGTACTGGTCCCGCAGCGTCGCGAAGAAACAGAGCAATCGCCGCAGCGCCGCCGGCGAGTCGCACGCCAGGTCGTACACCTTCAGGTGGTCCTTGCCGTTCACCTTTTCCTGATCGAAGTGCGCCCAGGAATTCATCGGCGAGCCCGGCCCGCCGGGTTGGTCGGCGACGGTCCACCCGTCGTCCTCCTGCTTTGTGTGGTGCAGCCACGAGCCGGCCGGTCGCTCGATGTCGCACTGGCCCGCCTCGACCATCCGCTGGCGGCAGGCGCGGCGCGGCTCGTCGGCGTCCCCCTCGATAAACGCGAACCCGTCCGCCGGGCCGTGCGGCAGGACCGAAAGCGGGATCGTCCAGAGGTTCCGCCGCTCGACCAGCCCGTAGCCGAAGTGCTCGTAAAACGTGGCGCGAAACGGCATGAGGGCCGAGACGACCTGCCCGCGGTCTCGGGCCCGGCGGAGCGTCTCGCGCATCAGGGCCGTGGCGATGCCGGGATCGTCCGCGGACGTGCGCGCCGACCGCCGGTGCGTCTTGATCGTGCCCACGAACGCGACGCCCTGGCACGCGACCGGTCCGCCGCGCACCCACATCGTCATCGGGTACGCGGTCGCGGTCCCGAGCGCCGCGCCGTCGCGCTCGGCGAGCAGGAGGTCGTCCGCCGGCACGCGCTCGTCGGCCGCCAGGTACTTCTGGTAATCGGGGATGTTCTTCGCGAGCGGCGAATAGCAGAGCGCGCGCACGCGCCCGACGATTTCCGCTTGTTCGCGACCGACCCAGCGCAGGGAGAGGGACATAGGGGAAACCTAACCGCCCGCGGGCGAACCTCAACCGGTCGCTGACGCCGCGTGCGCCGACGTCTGACATTGACGGCCTACAATGCGTAGCACGCGCTTTGTACCAGTGATCGCTCTATGGCCCTCCGCCCGATCCAACTCGTCGGTTCGCTCCAGATCGACGAGCACATGGGCTACCAGCGGCTCGCGTGGCGATTGCAGCGCGTCGGGTGGGCCGTAATGGGCCTTTTGCTCGCCGCCGCGATCGCCGGGGCCTTCGGTTCGGGACCGCTCGGGCATGCCAGCACCGGCGCGGAAACGTCCGCACTCCGCGTGGAATACGCGCGCTTCGGGCGTCTCCAGGCCCCGCAGGAACTCGTCCTGAACGTCAAACCGACGCCCGAACAGGCCAAAGCCGGCAAGGTGACGCTGTGGGTCAGCCGGCCTTACGCCGACCAACTACAGATCGAAACAATCGTGCCGACGCCCGACGTCTCGCGCGGCGGCCCGGACCGCATCGAGTTCGACGTCTCCCTCACGCCCGACAGTGCGGGCCGGTCGATCGCCGTCACGCTGTACGTCCAGCACCAGTACCCCGGCATGCACACCACCCGCGCGGGCGTCGCCGACGGGCCGACCGTCGAATGGTGGGAGTTCGTCTACCCGTGATCCGGCGGAGCCGGCCACTCCTCAGACACTCGCGATGAACACGTTCCTCCGCGTCGCCGTCATCTACCTCGTGCTCATGATCCTCTTCCGGGTCATCGGCAAGCGGTCGCTCGCGTCGATCACGACCTTCGACTTCGTCGTGCTCCTGATCATCAGCGAGACCACCCAACAGGCGATGATCGGCAACGATTTCTCCGTCACGAACGCGCTGATTGCGATCCTCACGCTCCTCGTGCTCGAACTGCTCCTCTCTTGGCTCAAGGCCAAGAGCCCGCTCATCGACCGGTGGATGGACAGCGTGCCGGTGATCATCGTGCAGGATGGCAAGACGCTCGACGACCGGATGGGCCGCGCCCGGGTCGACCTCGACGACGTCCTGATGGCCGCCCGCATGTCCCACGGCCTCGAGCGCCTCGACCAGATCAAGTTCGCCGTCCTCGAACGCAGCGGCGAGATCAGCATCATCCCGAAGGACGACCAGAAATAAGGGCGGACCCTGCCGCTTGCGGCTTAGCGATCACACCCGTCCACTCCTGTCACAATGGCATTCGTGATGGAGCGACTGGAGGGTAACTGCCACCCTGACAGTTTTTTTACCCCTCCTGCCAACGCGATCGACATTTCTCAACTCCAGTACCCACCTTTACTTACGTTCCTATCCGCCACCGGTCACAACCGGGCACGCCCTTTGTCTTAGGGCCTCCGCGCCGACGGTTCGCCCGTGAGGACGGTCGTCGGCACGTCGGACCGCAATCAGACGAACACGCGAAACGAGCACGAACCCCCGAAAGAAGGAGACCGATTATGGCCGCGAAGATGCTGGCCTTCGATTCCGAGGCGCGCAAGGCCCTGCTCCAGGGCGTCCAGAAACTGGCCCGCGCGGTGAAGACGACGCTGGGGCCCCGCGGCCGCAACGCCGTCATCGACAAGGGGTGGGGCGCCCCGACCGTGACCAAGGACGGCGTGACCGTCGCCGAGGAGATCGAGCTCACCGACAAGTACGAGAACATCGGCGCCAAGCTGGTGAAGGAGGCGGCGACCAAGACGTCCGACGCCGCCGGCGACGGGACGACCACCGCGACCGTGCTCGCCGAGGCGATCTTCCGCGAGGGCTACCGCTACCTGACCAGCGGCGCCGACGCGATGGCCCTGGCCCGCGGCATTCGTAAGGCCGTCGTCGCCGTCACCGACGCGCTCAAGAAGCAGTCCAAGCCGGTCAAGGGCAAGGACGACATCGAGTCGGTCGCCAGCATCTCGGCGAACAACGACCGCGAGATCGGCAAGATCATGGCCGACGCGTTCGACAAGGTCGGCAAGGACGGCGTGATCACGGTCGAGGAGGGCAAGAGCCTCGAGACCTACGTCGACGTCGTCGAGGGCATGCAGTTCGACCGCGGGTACCTCTCGCCCAACTTCATCACCAACCCCGACGAGCTCACCGTCGAGCTCGAGAAGGTGTTCGTCCTGGTCTTCGAGGAGAAGATCAGCGCGGCCCCCAAGCTCATCCCGCTGCTCGAGAAGATCCAGAAGGCCAAGAAGCCGCTGCTGATCATCGCCGAGGACGTCGAGGGCGAGGCCCTGGCGACGCTGGTCGTCAACAAGCTGCGCGGCGTGCTGAACGTCGCGGCCGTCAAGGCCCCGGGCTACGGCGACCGCCGCAAGTCCATGCTCGAAGACATCGCGATCCTCACCGGCGGGCAGGCGATCATGAAGGACCTGGGCATCGAGCTCGACAAGGTCGAGATCGGCCAGCTCGGTCAGGCCAAGCTCGTCCGCATCGACGGCGACAACTGCACGATCATCGAGGGCGCCGGCGAGACCAAGGCGATCCAGGGGCGGATCGAACAGATCCGCGCCGAGATCGCGATCACGACGAGCGACTACGACCGCGAGAAGCTGCAGGAGCGGCTCGCCAAGCTGTCGGGCGGCGTCGCCCAGATCAACGTCGGCGCCGCGACCGAGGCCGAGTTGAAGGAAAAGAAGGCCCGCATCGAGGACGCGCTGCACGCGACCCGCGCGGCCGTGGAAGAAGGCGTGGTCGCCGGTGGCGGCGTCGCCCTGATCCGCGCCCTCAAGGCGCTCAATGGCGGGTCGAACCTCAAGCTCGACGGCGACGAGGCCGCGGGCGTGAAGATCGTCCGCCAGGCCCTGACCGCTCCCCTCCGGCAGATCGCCGACAACGCCGGCACGCCCGGCAGCGTCGTCGTCCGCCGGGTCATGGAGTCCAAGGACAACGAGGGTTACAACGCCATGACCGGCGAGTACGTCGACATGGTCAAGGCCGGCATCCTGACGCCGACGAAGGTCGAGCGGACGGCCCTGCAAAACGCCGCGGAAGTGGCGATCCTCCTGCTCACGACCGACTGCATCGTCGCCGAGGCCCCGAAGAAGGACGAGGGCGGCGACGGTCACGGCCACGACCACGGTCACGGCCACGGCGGCGGGGGCATGGATGATATGATGTAACGGTCAAAGACCAGCTAACCGTCTCAGGTTGGAGTGTCCGTATGACCGTTCAAGACTTCAAGCGTCTCCTGGCCGCCCGACCGTTCGAGCCGTTCCGCATCATTATGTCGAGCGGCGAGCGGTACGAGATCCGGCACCCGGAGATGGCGTTCCTGACCCGGACCAAGATCGTGCTCGGGCTCGACCCGGACCGCGAGGGTGTGGCCGAAGATTGGACGTTCGCGTCCCTCCTGCACATCACCGCGATCGAGCCGGTCAAAGGCCGGAAGCGGACCGCGTAACCCACGGCCGTCACAGGCGTGTGAAGTTCGGCGCGGAGGAAATGGCGTTCGACCCGCCTCCGCACGTTACGAAGCAGTGGAAGGTCGTCGGCCGAGGCGCGCAAGCTGTCGTCGCCAAGCCCGCCGGCCGAACGTCAAAAAGTACGACCAAGGAAAGAGGACAACTGAACATGGCAACCAAGCTCAAGCCCCTCGCGGACCGCGTGATCGTCAAGCAGACCGAAGCCGAGGAGAAGACCGCTAGCGGCATCTTCCTCCCCGACGCCGCCAAGGAGAAGCCGACCCGCGGGAAGGTGATCGCCGCCGGCCCCGGGCGGATCGACGACAACGGCAAGCGCATGACCCTCTCGGTCAAGGCGAACGACACCGTCGTCTACGGCAAGTACTCCGGCACCGAAGTCGAGGTCGACGGGCAGAAGTTCGTCATCCTCCGCGAGGCCGACATCCTCGGCGTGATCGAGTAATCGCAGCGGTCTCGTTCACCGCAGAGACGCAGAGTTCGCAGAGACAGCCGCAGAGATTTTTCATTAAGAAAGAATCGCCCCAGATGACGGACGGTCGCAACGAGTGACGAGCGAGAACGGGCCGGATTAAGTCCGGTCTTCTCTGCGTCTTCCTCGGTGCCCTCTGCGTCTCTGCGGTGAACTAACCTCGGAGAAAACTAATGGCCGCCAAGCAGATGCGCTTCGAAGTCGACGCCCGTGCCGAGATCGGCGCGGGGTTGTCGCAGCTCGCCCGGGCCGTCAAGGCCACGCTCGGGCCCAAGGGCCGCAACGTCATCCTCCAGAAGTCGTTCGGCTCGCCCCGGATCACCAAGGACGGCGTCACCGTCGCCAAGGAGATCGAGCTCCCCCAGCCGTTCGAGAACATGGGCGCCAAGCTGATCCAGACCGTGGCGTCCAAGACCGGCGACGTCGCCGGCGACGGCACGACGACCGCCACCGTCCTGGCCGAGGCGATCTACTCCGAGGGCCTGAAGTACGTGACGGCCGGCGGGGTGAACCCGGTCGTGATCCAGCGCGGGCTGACCAAGGCCGCCGAGGTCGCCGCCGACGCGATCACCGCGATCGCCAAGAAGGTCCGCGGCCACGAGGACTACGTCCGCGTCGCCACGATCTCCGCCAACGGCGACACCCACATCGGCCAGCTCATGGCCGACGCGATGGAGAAGGTCGGCAAGGAGGGCGTGATCACCGTCGACGAGGGCAAGAGCACCGAGTCGACCCTCGAGTACACCGAGGGCATGCAGTTCGACAAGGGCTACCTGTCGCCTTACTTCCTGACCAACCCGGCCACGCTCGAGGCCGTCCTGGAAGACGTGCAGATCCTGATCCACGAGAAGAAGATCGCCAACCTCGCCGAGCTGCTCCCGCTGCTCAACAAGGTCGTCGGCAACGGCAAGCCGCTGCTGATCATCGCCGAGGACGTCGAGTCCGAGGCCCTGGCGGCGCTGGTCGTCAACAAGCTCCGCGGCGTGCTGAACATCTGCGCCGTCAAGGCCCCCGGCTTCGGCGACCGCCGCAAGGCCTTGATGGGCGACATCGCCACCCTCACCGGCGGCACGTTCATCTCCGAAGACCTGGGCCTCAAGCTCGAGAACGTCGAGCTCGAGCAACTCGGCTCGGCCAAGCGCGTCGTGATCGACAAGGAGAAGACCCTGCTCGTCGAGGGCGGCGGGTCGAAGAAGGAGATCACCGGCCGGATCGACCAGATCCGCCTGCAGATCGAGAAGACGACCAGCGACTACGACCGCGAGAAGCTGCAGGAGCGGCTGGCGAAGCTGACGGGCGGCGTCGCCGTCATCCGCGCCGGCGCCGCGACCGAGACGGAGATGAAGGAGCGCAAGGACCTGATCGACGACGCGCTGCACGCGACCAAGGCCGCGGCCGAGGAAGGCATCGTCCCGGGCGGCGGGGTCGCGTTCCTGCGGGCGATCGAGGCCGTCGAGGCGGGCAAGCGCCAGGCCAAGGGCGACGAGAAGATCGGGTTCGACATCCTGATCGAGGCGCTGCGCAGCCCGGCCAAGCAGATCGCCGAGAACGCCGGCGAGGACGGCGACGTCATCGTCGACAAAATTCTCGAAAATAAGAACCCCAACTGGGGCTACAACGCGGCGAGCGACGAGTTCGTCGACATGCTCAAGGCCGGCATCATCGACCCGGCCAAGGTCGCCAAGACCGCACTCCTGAACGCCGCCTCGGTCTCCGGGCTCGCCCTGACGACGGACGTGCTGATCACGGAGCTGAAGGAGAAGGACGACGCCAACCGGGTCGCCGGCGCGGTGGTCTGATCGCCGTTCGCGGGTCGGGAAAAACTGAACCACGAAGGCGCGAAGACACGAAGAGAACCTTTGTGTCTTCGTGCCTTTGGTGGGGACAGTGGGCGCGTGCGGAGGGACGATCCGAATGCAACTGGGTGAGAAGGACTACCGCCTGGCCGGCCTCGCGCGACTGCGAGAATCGGGCCTCGCACTGGACTCCGACATGTTTGCCGGATCGGTGTACCTCGCCGGACGCGCAGTCGAAAGCATGTTGCGGGCGCTCATCTGGCGGAACGACTCGGAAGTCCGGACTGGACGTAAGTCGCTGGACACGGGGCACGACCTTCGTGAACTGCTCCAGCGCGTCTCGAACCTCGGTGTGCTGGCCGACGACGAACACCGGGAGGCGCTCGCCGAAGCGGTCCAGCGACTCGGCCGACTTTGGCACAATAACATGCGGTTTTTTCACGACGACAAGCTGCGGAGTTATTGGTGGCAGATCAAGGCGATCCGTGGTAAGCGGACTCTGAAGCAGGCGGCGGACGAATACTATGAGTCGTGCTCGGCTATCGTGAAACGGTGTGAGGCGCTATGCCAAAAGTAACCAAGACGGACGTTGAGCGGGTGTTGACGCGGGACCTCGGGTTGGCCGACCCCCTGTTCGTGCTGGAGAGCAACGGCGGCCGCATTAACGGTTCAATTGTTTCGCCCACGTTCAAGGGGAAGAGCGATCGCGACCGGCAGAGGATGATCTGGGACGCGCTGGACCGGGCGTACGGGGCCGCTTCGGTCCGGACGGTCGGAATGCTCCTCGCGTATACCCCGGACGAGTGGGACGTCGATGACGTCGCCTCGGCACCCAAGTCGAAGCGAAAAAAGGCCGGATAATCCGACTCTGAACGGGACACATGCCTGTGGCCGCCACCAAACGAGACTATTACGAGATCCTGGGCGTCGTCAAAACTTCCGACGGCGAGGAGATCAAGCGCGCGTACCGCCGGATGGCAATGAAGTTCCACCCGGACCGCGCCGACGGCGACAAGGCCGAGGCCGAGCTCCGGTTCAAGGAGTGCGCCGAGGCGTACGAGGTGCTGTCGGACCCGGAGAAGCGCCAGCGGTACGACCGCCACGGGCACGCCGGCGTGCACGGGCAGCACGACTTCTCCCACATGGACATCGGGGACATCTTCTCGATGTTCAACGACATCTTCGGCGGGGGGGGAGCCAGCCGCGGCTCAACGAGCCGCGGAGGCGCGACTCACGCGAGAGGCTACGACCTCGAGACCCAGGTCGAGCTCACGCTCGCCGAGGTCGCGACCGGGGTCGAGAAGACGATCGAGTTCGAGCGCCAGGACAAGTGCGAGCAGTGCAAGGGCTCCGGGGCCAAGCCGGGCGGGGACGTCGTGTGCGTCCAGTGCGGCGGGGGCGGGCGCGTCGCCCAGCAGGGGTTCGGCGGGATGTTCCGCATGGTCACCACGTGCCCGAACTGCAAGGGCCGGGGGAAGGTCATCAAGGACCCGTGCGACGCGTGCCGCGGGTCGGGCCGGCAGAACAAGAAGCGCGTCGTGACCGTGAAGATCCCGGCGGGCGTGCACGAGGGCCAGGCCGTCCGCATCACCGGCGAGGGCGAGCCCGGCGAGCAGGGGGGGCCGCCCGGCGACTTGCACTGCTACATCTCGGTCAAGGCGCACCCGATCTTCAGCCGGCACAACAACGACCTGGTCTGCCAGGTGCCGATCTCGTTCCCGCAGGCGGCCCTGGGCGCCAAGGTCGACGTTCCGACGCTGCGGGGCACGCAGGCGCTCGACGTCCCCGCCGGGACGCAGCATGGCGAGGTCTTCAAGCTCAAGGGGCAGGGCTTGCCGGATTTGCGGTCTTACCGCAACGGCGACGCGCTGGTACAGATCCTGATCGAGGTGCCGCGCAAACTGACCGACAAACAGAAGGCGCTCCTAAAGGAGTTCGCGGGTACCGAAGACCACTCGGCGATGCCGCAGAAGAAGTCGTTCCTCGACAAGCTCAAGAGCGTCTTCAAACCCGACGCGTAACGAGTTGAACCACGAACGGCACGAAGCACACGAAGGGTTCGAGTTGCCGCTTGCGGCTTAGCGACCGACAAAAGCTTAAATCATCAACAAGACCGCAGACATGAGCACCACTCCCGACAAAAACGACCCGCTGCCGGACGACCTGGACACGGACACCCCCGACGTGATCGATTTGGGCGCGGCGGACGACGGCGATCTGGGCGGGATCTCCGCCGCCGAGCACCGCAAGGTGACCGACCAGCGGGACGCGGCGCTGCGGCAGCTCGCCGACGTCGAGAACATGCGCAAGCGCCTGCACGCCGAGAAGGACATGGCCGTGCAGTTCGCCAACCAGTCGCTGATCAAGAGCCTGATCCCGGTGATCGACAACTTCGAGCGGGCGCTGGCGGTCGACCCGGCCAAGACGGATTCGGCGGCGGTGCTCAAGGGCCTGCAGCTCGTGCACGACACGATGATGGCGGAACTGAAGAAGCAGGCCGTCGAGGTGATCGACCCCAAGCCCGGCGACGCGTTCGACCCGACGAAGCACGAGGCCCTGATGCAGCAGGAGAAGGCCGGGGCCAAGCCGAACACGATCGTCCAGGCCCTGACGCGCGGGTACGCGATCCACGGCCGGACGCTGCGGCCGGCGGGCGTGATGGTCGCGAAGTAGCGAGGGATGAAGGAGGAAGGATGAAGGATGAGCGCGCATCACCGAGATGCGCGGCGTCGAATCCTGACTTCTGAATCCTGAACCCTCTTTTCAACTTTCATCCTTCCGACTTCATTCTTCCGCACCATGCCCACCTACGACTACAAGTGCAGCGCCTGCGGCCACGAGTTCGAGCTGTTCCAGTCGATGAAGGCCGCCCCGGTGAAGAAGTGCCCGAACTGCGGGAAGGCCAAGGCCAAGCGGCTGATCGGGACCGGGGCGGGGCTGCTGTTCAAGGGGAGCGGGTTCTACATCACCGACTACCGGTCGGACAGCTACAACAAGTCCGCGAGCGCGGACACGAGCTCGTCGTCGTCTTCCGCAGAGTCGAAGGGTGGCGAGTCCAAGGGCGGGGAATCGAAGTCGGGCGACGCCAAGCCCGCGGCTGAGGCGAAGCCGGCGGCGTCGTCGACCAACGCGGACAAGCCGGCGCCCAAGGCGGCTCCGAAGAAGTCGGACGGGAAGAAGTAGCGCCTCGCGACGACCCCGTTTAGCCGCGGGCTCGCAAGGGCAAGCGTCAGCGCCGCCCGTTGGGGGAGCGCGTCTTCCCGTGCGAGAGCCGACCACGGGTAAGGCCTCCCGGCCGTACCCATGCCACCAAACACCCCGCGCGCCTAGAATCGTTCGGATTCCCAATGCGCTGCCCCATCTGCAAATCCCCCGTCAGCGAGGCCGCCGCGGGTTTACCCGGGTCGACGTTCCCGTTCTGCTCCGAGCGGTGCAAGCTGGTCGATCTCGGGCGGTGGCTGGACGGGAAGTACCAGGTGCCGGTCGTCGAGGTGGACGAGACGGACGTGATCCGGCCGATCGAGCCACCGGACGATGCGCCGCGCCGGCGCAGGTAAGGGGACCTCGTGGCATGGGTACCGCCCGTAGGGCGATACCCGTGGACTGCGCTCGTCCGTGCGACACGCACTCCCCTGCGGGTCGCGGCTAAACCGGGTCGTCGTGCGCCACTTCCCGGCACGTCCCATAACCGCTTCGCGCTACTTCGTTTGCCCCCTTGCCCGCGCCGGTTATAATCGCCGCGCGCCTCGGACCCTCTCTCTTCCTCTCCGGCGCGTCGCGCAGTTTTGCGCGGCGCGGGTCACGGGGCGCGGTCGTCGGGTGGTCGGTCTGCGCCGCGGGTTGCCGCGGAAAGTCCGACCGGCCGTCGGCCGATCTTCTCGACGACGCACCCCCCGCGGTTCCCGCGCACCCCGTGCTGCCGGGCCCCGCCGCGACGACGAACGCTGCTCGGGAAAGGAGCAACCGCCCATGGCGGACGAATCGCAGACCACGGTCCGTGGCATCAATTGGCGGGAGACGTTCCCGTTCACTCAGATCTTCCGCGCCTTCCGCGTGGCCATCCACCCGACCAAGCTGATCCTCGGCTTGGTCGCCCTGCTCGCCCTGTACTTCGGCGGGCGCGTGCTGGACATGATCTGGCCGATCAGCTCGAACGCGGTCGTCGTCTACAAGACGCCCGCGGGCGGCGGCGAGGTGACGGACGTCGAAACCGAGGTCGGGATCTACGACCGCTACATCAAGGAAGACCGGCCCGGCGGACGGCCGTTCTCCGAGATCCGTGAACGCGGCCGCCGTCAGGTCGAGGCGCAGTACATGCGCACGCTCGGCGAGCTTGAGATCGAGAAGGACGTCAAGAAGCAGGAGGAGCTGGCCAAGTCCGGCGCCAAGCTCGGCGACGTCAAGGCCAAGCTGCTCGAGCGCAAGGACAAGCAGGTGAAGGCGGCGGCCGAGGCCCGCGACGCGCGGGTCAAGGCCGCCCCGGCCGAGAAGCAGGCCGAGGAGCGCAAGGAGGCCGATCGCGCGTACGCCCGCACGGTCGACGACATCAACGAGGCCGTCGCCCGCGAGTACAAGGTCGCCAAGTCGATCACCGGGCAGGGCGTGTTCATGCAGTTCTTCGAGTACGAGACCGGCCAGATCAACAGCGTCGTCCAGGCCGTCCTGGCCAACGACTGGCTCGGCGGATTCGCGAATAACCCGGCGGTCCGGCCCAACCGCGTCGGCGTGCTGGCGGCGATCAAGAACTTCACCGTCACCGGGCCGTGGTGGCTGATCACCCAGCACACGACCTACTTCATCCTCTTCGCCATCCTGTTCTCGGTGGTCTGGGCCATCTTCGGCGGGGCCATCTCGCGGATCGCCGCCGTCCACGTCGCCCGCGAGGAGAAGATCTCGCTGTCGAGCGCCCTCCGCTTCTCGACCGGCAAGTTCCTCTCGTTCGCGTTCGCCCCGATCATCCCCCTCCTGATCGTCCTGGTCGTCGGGCTGGTCGTGTCGCTCGGCGGGCTGATCGGCAACATCCCGTGGATCGGGCCGGTCCTCATGGGCCTGTTCTTCTTCCTGGCGCTGGCGGCCGGGTTCGTCATGACGCTCGTCCTGCTCGGCACGGCCGGCGGGTTCAACCTGATGTACCCGACGATCGCCGTCGAGGGCTCGGACTCGTTCGACGCGATCAGCCGGTCGTTCAGCTACGTCTACGCCCGCCCCTGGCGGATGCTGTTCTACACGCTGGTCGCCGTCGTCTACGGCGCGCTCTGCTTCCTGTTCGTGCAGTTCTTCCTGCGGATCATGCTCACGCTGACCCACGGGTTCGTGGGTTGGGGCATGATGAAGAACGTCGACTCGGCCACGCCGGTCGACCTGTGGGGCGTCATGTGGCCGGCCCCGACGACCCGGTTCAGCTACGACATCGACACCCTCAACCTGCACACCGACCAGGCCCTGGGCGCGTACCTGATCGCGTTCTGGGTGTACATCGCGGTCGGTCTGCTGGGCGCGTTCTTCATCAGCTTCTACTTCTCGGCGAACACGATCATCTACTACCTGATGCGCCGCGAGGTCGACGCGACGGAACTGGACGACGTGTACCTCGAGCAGACGGACGAAGACTTCGGCGACGCCGCCCCGGGGACCGTCCCCCCGGCGGCCACGAC
>DATHXE010000752.1:0-12389 GCA_035459845.1 Tepidisphaeraceae bacterium
CCGGCGCGTCGACGGCGGCGACGACGCCACCACGCGACGACCCACACCGCCGGCGCGACGGCGAACGCGGCGGCCGGCGCCCAAGCGGGCACGGTGAGGCCCTCTTCCGATTCGTCGTAGAAGGACGCGCTGCTGCCCGTGCGGTAGTGATAGAAACCGAGGCGCGTCCAGAGGGTCGGCGGACCGCCATCGGTATTTCGCTCGATCTTTTCCCAGCCGAGATGGCCAACGCCGAGTCGGGCGCGGGACCACAGCACGCGCGGCCCGGGCGGCGACGACGCCGCAACGGCCGGGCCCCTGAAGTACGTCGTCAAATGGACGCGCGCCAGGCGGAATTGACCGAGCGTGCACTGAGCCTTGACCGAGTGCGACTCGTGGACCGACAGGGCGGCGTTCGGGACGGCCTGCAGCGTGCGGCGCTCGACGTAATCCGACCCGCCGTAACTCCGCACCCAGAGCACGCAAGTGGCGGCGCAGAGCAGGAGCGAGAGCGCGCACAGGCCGGTGAGCAGGATGCGGAAGACGCGCCTCATCGCGCCGGGATGGTACCACACTCGGGGCACCGCTCGGGCGTGGCGCGGAGCCGGTTTTGGGTAGCGTGATTGTGACGCGTAGGCGCGGGCCGGGCGTGCCGACGCCCGGTGCCATGGCCACGCGCCCGGGCGCGCTCGAAGACCCGAGGCGGTACTCGCGTGGCCGTGCGTTTCGGCATGGCCACGCGATCACGTCGTTGGTCTGCGAACGGGATCGGGCGCGTGGCCATGGTACTCATCACACTCAACTCGCGCCCGCGATCCGACTCCGCCGCTCTGCGAAACCTCCGGGCCCTCTGCGTCTCTGCGGTGAGACTTCTGCGGCGTTCCGAACCGTCACTGCACGACCGACGCGACGCGCTGTTGGGCGCGGGTCTTACTGTACCCCGTGAGCTGGTCGGCGGCGCGGTTATACCACTCGGCGGCGCGGCGGTGGATCTGGCGGCGGGCGAGGCCGTGGGGTGTGCGCTCGCCGACGTCCCACCAGGCGTCGGCAATGCGGGCCCGACCGGGGCCGTCGGGGGCGCCGGCGACGTCGAGCCGCGCGGCGGCCTTGATCGCCGGGTCGTCGACCTCGACGAGGAACTTCAGCCCGGCCGTCCAGTCGCCCTTGGCGAGGCAGAGGAATCGGCCGGCGGCGGCGGCCGCGTCGACGTCGAGCGGGTTTCGCTTGAGCTGCTCGAACGCCGGCCGCGACTCGCGGTACGCCTTGGCGATCGCGTCCACATCTGCGGCGCGGGTGGCGGCGCGCTTGGCGAGGTCGTCATCCTTGGGCACGCGCTTGGCGGCCTCCACCGCAACGGCGACGGCTTCCTTGGCGACGTCGTACCGGTCGGCGCGGACGGCGTCGTTGACGACGGACAGGGCGCCGCGGACGAGGACGGGGTTTGACTCCCGCGGCGTCGTGAACTTGCCGAGTTGCGCGACGGCGAAGGCGCGGGCGGTCAGCGGGTCGAATTGGAACCTGCGGGCGATCAGGTCCACCGCGGCAAAGGCGACATCGACGTCGCCGATCGTCGCGGCGTAATTCAGCGTGATGCTCGCCAGCTCGTATTGACGGGCCGGGTCGTCGTCCGCCGTCGCGGCCCGGTCGAACATCCGCCGGGCGAGCGCGGCCTTCTCTTCCGGAGTTTTGGCGGCCCGCATCTCGGCCAGGTACGACTCGCCGATCCGCGCTTTGGCACGCTCGTGGTCGGCCCAGGACGGCACGGGATGGCGGGCGTCGGCGGGTTCGGGCGGGGGCGCGGCGCGCGAGGGTGGCGCGGCGTGCGATAGCGCCAGCGTCGTGGCGAGTACCAACGACCAGAACTCCCAACGGACGCGCGTGTTCATGAAAGCCACCTCGGGTTGTGACACCGGACAAGCGTAGGCGAGCGCCGTCGGACTTGCCGGAAAGCCCACGAAGATTGCTCCGTGGGTTGTGTGGGTTGGTGATACGCGATGTCTCTATCCGGCGCTCATTAGAAGGGGTCATCGCGGCGGAACCGTCCCGCATTCCGGACACCGGTCCGGCGTCGCCCGCAAGTCGTAGCCGCAGCGTTCGCACTGGCCGGCCGCGCGGCGCGCGCGCGCCCCGCGGTGGCGGAAGAAACGAACTGCGGAGCGGGCGGGGCGAATCGCCGTAATCACTACGATCGCCCAGTACGGGATGACGATCACGAGAACGGCGCGGCTGCCGATCGCCGAAAACGACACGCGGCCCTCGAACGGGCCCGAGAACCCGCCGGCCGGGTACACGGGCTGGCTCAGCGCGACCACGCAGAACCCGGCGGCGGCCCAGACGACGTCGCCGGGGCCGGACCTCAGGCCGTCGTGCGGCCGCGCGCCCGTCGGGACGGGGTCGTTGCTGAGAACCCACGTCGGCGTGATCGGGGTGGCCGGAGCGGGTGGCGGGACGAGCGGGTTGGCCGTTGGGCCGTAATCCACCAGGCGGACGGCGCCGGCGTACGACTCGACGCCGCGCGCGCCGCCAGAGACCGCGTCCTCGCGCGACACGACGTCCCGGACGTGATAGCTGCGCACCCACAGCGCGCACGCCGCGGCGCAGACGACGAGCGAGAGCACGGTCAGACCGCCCAGGAAGATTCGGGCGAAGCGCGTCATCGCCCGGGAATCGTACCACACTCGGGGCAGCGGTCGGGCGTGGCGCGGAGGTCATAGCCGCAGACGGGGCAGAGGCCGACCCGCGAACCCCGGCGGCGCCGTCGCCCCCGGACCAGCCACGTGATCAGCCGCGTCCCCGGGAGCAGGGAGAAGACGGCGGCGACCAGCCAGCACTTCACGTCGACGTAGTGGTACCGCAGCAACCTCGCCGGGTCACCCCGCGGCGGGGGTACGTTGTAGAAGACGCGGGTGTCGCGCGTCCCGCTCTCCCACGTGGCGAGCGATGACGTGTGCACGTCCAGTGCTTCGGACCGGCTCAATCGCACGGCAAACAGTTGGCTGTCGACCATCGGAACTGCGTCGCGCGCGGCCGGCCATATTTCGGTGAGCACGGGCTGTCGCGCCCGCAGGCCGTAGAACGTTCCGTGACTGCTGCCGACCTCGTACCAGACGTCGCCCGAGCGACGAACGATCGAATCTGCGGGGACGATTCCCACCCACCCGCGGTAGCTCCGCGCCCAGAGGATCGCGGCGGCGATTGCAAGCAGCAGCGAAAGCGCTGTGAGCGAGTTAAAGAGGATGCGGCGAAGGCGACGCACGCGCTTGAGTGTAACGCGCGGCATCACGCCGGGTGCGGAGCCTGAGGCGACGCCCCGGATCGAGGGACCGAGTGCGCGGATTCGCGCATGCGGGTGGAGCGCCGCACGTTCGTCTCGGGTGATCGAGCGCGTGTCGGTCTCCCACTAGCCGCTGAAGCGGCTAGCCCGGGGGTGGGAAACGGCTCTGAATTCGGGGAAATCCGCGGATTTTTTGACGGGGGGCATTGAAACCCACTGTTTTCTTAGTATTTTCGGGGCAGTCGGCGATCCGCACGCGCGTTTTCGGGTGAAAATCGAGTGATTTTTACCGGTGGTGCGCGGACGGGTCGGTGGCTCGGGCCGGGCGCTTTGGGGCGCGCCGGTCGAAAACAGGACGCCCGCGTCGGGAGCGCGGCGTCGACGCACGGGGCGCTGGGAACGGATTTCCGCGTGCGTGGCTCCACCCGGCCGGGCGAGATCGTCCGCCGGGGCACCCCCAACTCCCAAGGAGAATCGTACCATGGCGAAGACCGCCTCCAGCAAAGCGCTGACCAAGTCCCAGACCGCCGCCGAACTCGCGGACAAGGTCGAAGGCATCTCGAAGAAGCAGGTCACCCAGCTCCTCCAGGCGCTGGCCGAGCTCGCGTACAAGCACGCGAAGAACACGTTCACCATCCCCGGGATCGGCAAGATCAAGCTCGTCGACCGCCCGGCCCGCAAGATGATCATGCGGTTCGGCCCGGACGCCGGCAAGGAGAAGACGATCCCGAAGAGCAAGAAGGTCCGCTTCGCGATCGCCAAGGCCGCCAAGGACGCGATCCTCGGCGCCAAGAAGTAAATCGCGAGCGCAAGCGATCGAACGAATGACGAACCCGGACGCCGCGGACCGTTGGTCCGCGGCGTCCGCTCGTTTCGTGATGGAGGGTGTGGCGCCGCTCCTGGCCGTCAGTCGAGAATCGCGTTCCGGATGCGCCGGGCCAGCTCGTCTTCCGCGCCCGGCGTGGCCGGCGCGGGGACGGATCGGACGCCGGCGGGCGCCTGGACTTGGGCGGCAGAGGCGGCGGGGGCGGCAGCGGCGGAACTCGGGCTGACCTCGGCCAGGAACCTCGCCCCGATCAGGTAGGCCGCCCCCCCGGCATCCGGCTCGCACCGGACGACCACGCACCGCAGGACCAGCGGGGGCCGCCGCTTTCGGACCGCGGGGATCGACACGACGAACTCGTCGTCGACGCGCATCGGGTCGTGCACCATCAGGCCGATCCCGCCGACCGACACGTCGCGGACGGTCGCGACCGGGCTCGTCCGGCGCCCCACCGGCGCGCCGGCGCCGGTGTGGGCGAGCGCGGCGCGGCGGCCGAGCCAGTAGCGCGGGGCGGCCCGGTTCTCGTTCTGGACTTCCCACCGCCGAATGTCCGTCTGGCGGACGATGGTCGCCAACTGCTCCGCGGTCAACTCCATGGTGTCGCGCTCCCTTTTTGGCGGTCGAGTTTCACAGGTCTGTGTTGTATCGGCGCGCGCCCCGCAATTCCATTGAACATAGTATTCTGATTACAATCGAGGGCGCGCCGGGGACCGAGGGGTGAGGGTTGTCGCGGGAGTTTTCCCGGCCCGCGCGACGGTCACGCGGTTCGAGCCTGTCGCGGGCTAGGGGAGGACGATTCCGGAGCGCATGAAGGCCCCGTTCGCGATCGCCAGGGCCGCCAAGAACGCGATCCTCGGCACCAAGAATTGGACCAACGAGCACGCCGCGAACCAATGGTCCGCGGCGTGCTCGCTGTTCGAATGGTCGGAAGTCCGGGGCGTCGCTCCAAGTTCCGCACCCGGCGCGTGACCGCGCGTCACCCGAGGATCGCGGCGCGGATGCGCCGCGCCAGCGCCTCTTCGGCCGTCGCCGGGGGCGGCTCGGCCCCGCGCGGCGCGGGGCGAAACTCGACGCCGGCCCCGCGGTCCATCTCCCCGGCGAACCGCGCGCCGACGAGGAACGACGCACCGCCCGCGGCCTGCTCGCACCGGACGACCGCGCACCGCACGACCAGCGGGGCCTGGTCCTCGTTGACGGCCGAGATCGCCAGCACGAACTCCTCCTTCGCCTTGAGCCGCTGCTGCACGACCAGGCCGATCCCGGTCTGCGAGACGTCGCGGACCATGCCGGTCAAATTCGTCCGACGGGTCGCGGCGGTGCGCACGAGAAGCGCCTTGCGCCCGATCCAGTGGCGGGGGTTGGTGCGATTCTCCTGTCGAAACCCGCCCAGCCGAAGGTCGGCGTGGCGGACGATGGTCGCTAACTGCTCCGCGGTCAGCTCCATAATGTCGGGCCTCCTCCTGTTGCGCGTGTCGACTTCCTGTGCGTCCCATGGATATCGGCGGGCGCGGGGCGGCGATTGAGGGGAGCGCAGTCGATGCGAGGTTCTTTCTGTGGCGGACGTTGCGCGCGTCGCGAGCGGGTGGAATCCCCCACAGCAAAACGGCGACGCCGCGGGCGATCGGGCGTCCGCGGCGCGAGTGATCGATCGTCCCGCGGAAACGACCGACGACCGCTGCCAGCGGGTGTAAGAGGCCTTCCGCACGCCCCCCAATCCGAGCTTCCCTTTCGCTCCCGCCCTGCTACCCTTACACCGCCCGAATGAGCGTGACCCTTCAGGACATCCTCGGCGCCGACGGCGCCGTCGCCCGGCGGCTCGGTGACCGCTACGAGTTCCGCCCCCAGCAGCTCGAGATGGCGTCGGCCGTCGCCGATGCACTCGAGGGCCAGCACCCGCTGATGGTCGAGGCGGGCACGGGCGTCGGCAAGTCGTTCGCCTACCTCCTGCCGGTCATCGACTGGGCCGTCAAGCACAAGAAGCGCGTCGTCATCTCGACGCACACGATCTCGCTCCAGGAACAGCTGATCGAGAAGGACATCCCACTCCTCCGCAGCCTGTACCCCGACGAATTCACGGCCGTGCTGGTCAAGGGGCGATCCAACTACCTCTGCCAGCGCCGGCTCGCCCAGACCCGGCGCCGGCAGGACTCGCTCTTCGAGGTCGACCGCCAGCGCGAGAGCCTCTGGATGATTGAAGAATGGGCGGGCCAGACGACGGATGGCTCGCTGTCGGACCTCCCGGGCCTGCCCGAGCCGGGCGTGTGGGACAAGGTGTGCGCCGAAAACGGCAACTGCCTCGGCAAGCGCTGCCAGTATTACCAACCCTGCTTCTGGCAGGCCGCCAAGCGGCGCATGCAGTCCGGCCGCATCCTGGTCACGAACCACGCGCTTTTCTTCTCGGACCTTGCGCTGCGGATGGCGGGCGTGCAGTACCTGCCCAAGTACGACGCGGTCGTCCTCGACGAGGCGCACACCGTCGAGGGCGTCGCCGGCGACCACTTCGGCCTGCGCGTGACCGAGGCCGGCCTGCGCTACCAGCTCCGCCACCTGTTCGACCCGGGCAAGGGCCGCGGCGTGCTGTCGACGATGGGGGCCAAGGCCAACCCGGCGATCGAGACCGTCATCGACCTCCACGGGCGCGTCGAGAACTTCTTCGACCGGTGCATCGAGTTCCAGCGCGGCGGGGACGGGCGCACCAACGGCCGGATCGGCCGGCCGGACTTCGTCGAGAACGACCTGACCGAAAAGTTCACCGACCTGCACAAGCAGCTCAAGTCGATGGTCGCCGAGCTGACCGAGGACGAGGAGATCTCGGAGGTCGGCGCCCTGGCGGACAAGGCCCACGCGGCCGGCGCGTCGCTCAACGCGATCGTCGGGCAGGAGATGGACGACTGCGTCTACTGGATGGACGGCGCGACGTCGGCGTCGAAGAACCCGCGGCGGGTCAGCCTGCACGCCGCCCCGGTGTGCGTCGCCGAGGGCCTGCGCCGGCAACTCTTCGGCCGGGTCGGGGGCGTGATCATGTGCTCGGCGACGCTGGGGACGGGGGGGGCGGGCGGCACAAGTGCCAGCCAGGCGAGCGGGGTGCGCCGTGGCGTGGGCTTCCAGCCCGCGAGTCAGCACTCGTCAACAGGCGCGGATTCGGGGCGAGATCGCTCAGAAGTGAAGTCCACCCCCGACCCCTTCGCCTACGTCCGCGCCCGCCTCGGCGTCCCCGACGACGCCCCCGGGCTCGTCCTCGGCTCGCCGTTCGACTACGCCACCCAGGCCACCCTCTTCCTCGAGACCGACCTCCCCGCCCCCGACGACCGCATGTTCATGGACCGCGCCGGCGAGCGCATCGTCAAGTACCTCGACCTCACCCGCGGCGGGGCGTTCGTCCTGTTCACGTCCTACAAGATGCTGATCGACGCCGCCAACCGCCTCAAGCCCGCGATCGACCGGCTGGGCCTGCCCATGCTCGTCCAAGGCCAGGGCGCGCCGGCCCGCGTGCTCCTCGAGCGCTTCCGCAAGACGCCGGACGCCGTCCTCTTCGGCACCAGCTCCTTCTGGCAGGGCATCGACGTCCGTGGCGACCAGCTCCGCAACGTCATCCTCGTCAAGCTCCCCTTCGCCGTCCCCGACGAGCCCGTCGTCGAGGCCCGCCTCGACGCCATCAAGCGCGCCGGCGGCAACCCGTTCATGGACTACTCGGTCCCCGAAGCCATCATCAAGCTCAAACAAGGCTTCGGCCGCCTGATCCGCGCCAAGACCGACAAGGGCATCGTCGTCATCCTCGACAGCCGGGTGAAGACCCGGCGGTACGGGCGGTTGTTCCTGGACGCGCTGCCGGAGTGCCGGGTGGTCGAGGCTGGGGTCGGAGAGGAATGATGGGGCGGTGGGGGGTGGGGGTGACGAGGCGTCTGTCCTGCATTACGATTCCCCCTGTACGACTTCACGACTGCGACGCGAGGAGCGACTTATGTTCGGCAATCGGCTCGGCTGGGGGTTGGCGGCGGTGCTGGCGCTCGGGGTCTTCGGCCTCGTGGCGCTCGTGGCGAGCATGAACAAGACGTCCCCACCTTCGAAGGGCGTCGTCGCCGGGCTCGGCGTCGGGGGCAAGCCGCTCGCGCTCAACCTCGAGACGGACGCGTCGATCCTCGACCCGATCGTCCTCCCGTTCCGCCCGACCGACATCGTCCCGCAGATGACCCAGGCCCAGGACGCCGCCCCGCTCTACCGCGAGGCCATCGCCGCCTACAAGGCCAGCCGGTACGACTACGACCCGGCACTGATCATCAAGAACGGCCGCCCGCGGTACACGGACCTCGACAAGTACCCCGCCCTGATCCCGCTCGTGAAGGCGCGGCACATGACGCAGATGAGCCTGTACAAGGCCAACCCCGAGTCGGTCATCACGTACGCCAGCGAGCCGCCGGACCTCAAGGCCCTCAACGACCTCGGGACGCTCGCCTACAAGCTCGCGTTCGCCCTCAAGGACGACCCGGCCAAGCGGCAGACGGCGGTCGAGCTGGCGGAGGCGGCGTTCTCCCTGGGCGTGAAGATGGCCGAGGAGCGCCTGCGGTACATCGAGTGGTTCTGGGGCTCGGGCATGCTCCGCGAGGCGGCGCTGGTGCTCGGGTCGCTCGACGAGTCGCGCAAGGTCGCGGCGGCGGACCTGAGCAAGGCGATGGGCGAACTGCTCTCCAAGCGCACCTACCCGCTCTGGCAGGTCGTCGGGAGCGTCGACGGCGGGATCATGGGCCGCACCGCCGGCGACGTGTACTTCATCGCCAAAAATGCCAAGGAGCGCCTCTGGCGTATCGAGGCCGTGCTCAAGCTCGGCCTGTACCGGTACACGGTCGGCGGCGACCCGCGCAACCCGGGCGTGCCGTCGGCCAAGGGCGCCGACCAGCGCCAGGCCCTCCCGCGCGTCCGGCGGATCAAGAACGACCCCAACGAGGACCCCGCCGTCCGCGCCGCCGCCGCCGCCGCCGAGAGCTTCAGCCGCGACGACTTCCAGCGGTACGGGTCGTAAAGACGCGGCGCGTGCGGAAGGATAGCTGCAACGCAACGCGTTGCTGACGCGTGGTAGACCGACGTCGCGTTGAATCGATAGACCGACCCCGGGGAGCGCGTCAGCGGGTCGTTGACCCGCAGCTATCGGTCTTCCCGCGCCCCGGCGCATAATGCCCCGATGCGCCTCCCCCTCCCCGCGCTCCTCCTCTTCCTGACCGCCACCCCCCTGCTCGCCGCCGACGGCCTGTCGGGCAAGGTCTTCATCGGCTACCAGGGGTGGTTCGCACCGACCGTCGAGGGCACCGGCGCGCGGTGGGTCCATTACGGTCACCAGGGCAAGTTCGAGCCCGCCCACGCGTCCGTCGAGATGTGGCCCGACGTGTCGGACCTGCCCGCCGCCGACCGCGTCGCCACCGCGTTCAAGCACCCCGACGGCCGCCCCGCCGAGGTCTTCTCCTCCGCCCGCCCCGCCACCGTCGACACCCACTTCGCGTGGATGAAGGAGCACGGCGTCGACGGCGCATTCCTCCAGCGTTTCGGCGCGTCCGTGAACAGCAAGGGCGTCGCCCCGCACCTGGCGCGCGTGCTCGACAACGTCCGCAAGAGCGCCGGCACTCACGGCCGATCGTACTGCATCATGTACGACCTCTCCGGCCTCAAGCGCGGGCAGATCAGATCCGTCGTGATGGAAGACTGGCGGCGACTCGTCACCGAAGCGAAAGTGCGCGACGACCGCACGTACCTCAAACACGCCGGCAAGCCGCTGGTCGCCGTCTGGGGCATCGGCTTCAACGACAACCGCGATTACACGCTCGCCGAGTGCATGGAGCTCGTGAAGTTCCTCCAGAACGACCCGGCCGCCGGCGGCAACGCCGTCATGGTCGGCGTCCCCTTCTACTGGCGCACCAGCAACCGCGACGCCGACCCCGACCCCCTGCTGCACGAGATCATCGCCCAGGCCGACGTCGTCAGCCCGTGGTCCGTCGGCCGCTACGCCAAGCCGCAGCAGCTCACGAAAATGCGCACCGACGTGTACGAGCCGGACATCAAGTGGCTCGCCGACCGCGGCGCGAAAGGGGCGCGCGAGATCGCCTACCTGCCCGTCGTCTTCCCCGGCTTCTCCTGGCGGAATCTGCAAAAGCTCCGCGGCAAGGACGCCCCCCTCGACGCCATCCCGCGCCTCGGCGGGCAGTTCATGTGGAGCCAGGCCGTCGCCGCCAGGCGCGCCGGCGCGAACACGATCTACGTCGCGATGTTCGACGAGATCGACGAGGGCACGGCCGTCTTCAAAGTCTCCGCCGACCCACCCGAAGGATTCCTCAAGCTCGACACGCCGAGATCGGACCACTACCTGTGGCTGACCGGCGAGGTGGGGCGGATGCTACGCGGGCAAGCCGAGGCGCGCGACGAGATGCCAGCGCGGAAGTGACCCCCTCGCGCGCGGCGCGCGCAGACCTCGTTTAGCCGCGACCCGAAGGGCAAGCGACAGCGCCGCCCGCAGGGGAGCGCGTCGAGCGCAAACGTGCGCCGAGTAAGCGTAAACGAAGAGCCCACGACGCCTGGCGCCGTGGGCCTTCGGGTGCGTTGAATTGTGCTGGCGCGTGCCCCACTGAAGTGGGCACACCGGCGGGTTACTCGCCCCCCCCGAAGTCGCCACCGCCGCCGCCGAAGTCGCCGCCGCCACCGGAGTCGGTAAACGAGCCGCCGCCGCCACCGAAGTCGCCGCCGGACGAACCGAAGGACCCGCCGCCGCCGCCGCCGAAATCCCCACCGCCGCCGGATCCGAAGTCGCTCCCACCCGATCCGAACGAGCAGGCGTCGGAATTCACACCGGTGTCGGGGCTCGACCAGCTCGTGTCGCCACCGACGCCGCCGGCCGCGCCGCCGTAGCCCGGGTCCGTCGGGGGCGCCGCGTGGGTCGAGTGCCCGCCGGAGAACTTGTCGTAGAGCCAGTTGCCGGCCATCGCGCCGAACAAGCCGCCCATCAGGGACGTGCCCAGGCCGGGGCCACCGTAGCCACCGCCGCCACCGAAGCCCGGCCCACCCTGCTGGCCGTAGCCGCCGTATCCGGGGCCGCCCTGCGGGCCATAGCCACCGGGACCGCCGTAGCCTTGGTTCCGTCGCGCCATGACGCCGCGGATGAGTCCGAAGATCAGCCACACGCCGATGCCGACGCACACCCACGTCCAGATGCTCCCGCCGGCGAGGTTACCGCACGCGGTGCGGGCCGGGGCGCCGGGCGCGGGCGCAGGGGCGGGCTTGCCGCCGGTGTTCGTACCCGCGGCGGCCGGGCCGGACCGCGCGGTCGGGGCGAGCTCGAAGTTCGTGCGGATCGACTGCGCCGCCTCGACGATCGTCCCGTTCCAGTTCGCCTCGCCCTTGCGCAGTCCGGTCTCGATCAGGCTCCGCAGCGACGCCGACACGTCCTTGGTGAACACCTTCTCGGTCTGGTTGCCGGGCAGTGCACCAACGAGCCCGCCCTTCTTCACGATGATCACGTACAAGTTCGCGTCGTACTTATCGAGCTGCGCTTTGGAAAACTGACGGGCGTCCTGCCCCGCCGGCAGCGCGTCGTGCGTCTCGATCACGACTTCCTTGCCGTGCTTCCTGTGCACGTCGTCCAGCGCCGAATTCGCCTTCTGCACGGCGTCGGCCGAGAACATCTTGGCGTTATCGATCACGCCGCGGGTCGCGGCCAGCACCGGCGTAGCCACCATCATGAACAGCGCAGCGATCGCGACCAGGGCCGTCGTCGGGCGGGAAACTCGAATTGCTTGGGTCATAGTGCTCTCTCCGTCTGCGAATGCCGCTTGCCAGTCACAGCAAAGCGTACGCCGAAGGGGCGCGGACTGACTGCGCACCTTTGTGCCCGATTGTTGGCGCGGGGGAAAGGCAGAGGTGGCTATAAACGGACTCGGTTTTTAGACGAGGGGTGCGCGACCACAGTCCGCGCGCTTCAAGGGCCCGTCGCAGTGGCTTCGCCTCGTCGCGATAGGGACCGGGTGCACGCGCGTCCCGGTTCAGGTCGTCACAACCCCGCGCTGCTCATATCGCGTGCCCGTCGACAGCGCGAACGCGACCCCGGCCATCAACAACAGCGCACTCGTGACCGTCCACACCGCCCCGACGTACCACGCTGTCGCGTCGAAGATCGGCGGGATCGTCTGCCGCGCGAACAGCGCCAGCGAGCACGCCGCCAGCCCCAGCACCCCGTACTTCGCCAGCGCCCACAGCCGCGCCACGACCCCCACGAGCACGGTGACCGCGGTCAGGCCCATTCCCGCCGCAGACGCGACGGGCGCCGGCGACGGGGCG
>DATHXE010000753.1:0-15665 GCA_035459845.1 Tepidisphaeraceae bacterium
CTTCGGGCGGGTCACGCCGCCGGGCAGGAGGTGGGCCGGGTTCATCCCGTTGCTCTGCACGACGAACACGACCCGGCGGCGCAGCGCCGCCCGCGCGTCGCCGGCGGCGTGCGCCGCCAGTTGCCCGAGCACGGGCGACAGGAGGGTCGCCCCGGCGCCCAACCCGATTCGCCGCAGCATCGCCCGGCGGGTCATCTCGCTGGTGATCATCGTCGGTCTCCCGCGGCCGTGTCGGCCTGCTCCGGTTCGGATGTGGCGCTTCGATATAGGAACGCGTCGCCGGACAGCAGCGACACCACCAGCGCCTTGAAACTGCCGCCCGACTCGACGTACGCGCGGTCCGCGTCGCGCAGCACCCTCGCGTCGGCAAGCGTCTCGTTGCGACCCATGAAGTACCGGAACGCGTGCCGGACGAACACCTGCCGCACGCGCTCCGAACCCGCCAGCCGCTGGACCAATTCGCGCGGGTCGGCGACCGGGCCGTCGAGCGCGGGGTCGCCGCTGTCGGCGACCAGGCCCGTCCTGTCGAGCGGCGCCGGCCGGTAAACCGTCCCGAGCGGCTTGCCCTTCTTGTCCACGTTTTTCGCGGTCGCTTCCGGGTCGACGACCTGCTCGGCCGTGCGGAACCGCCCGTAGTGGTCGAAGTTCTCGAACGCCAGGCCCAGGTCGTCCATCCGCCGGTGGCACTTCCAGCACTGTTCCTGGCGGGTGACGGTCAGGCGGTCGCGGAACGTGCGGTGCGGCTCGTCCGGGACCTGGGCGACGACGCCGATCGGCAGGTCCGGCACCGTCCCGCCGAGCAGCCGCTCGCGCACCCAACGCCCGCGGCGGACCGGGTCGTTGTCGAAGTTCGTGCTGTGGGCGACCAGCCAGCTCGGCTGCATCAGGACCCCCAGGCGCGTGCCCGCGGGGAGTTCGACCGGCTGGTCGCGCGTCCACTCGGCCAAGCCGTACACCTGCGTCACGCCGCCGGCGTACTCGGGCTTGCGCTTCGGGTCGGATTGCTTTGGGAGGACGTCGGCCTCGACCAGGTCGTCCTTGCGGGTCTGCTTGTTCTGCTTCGTCGTCGTGTTCACGAACGACCGCGGGGTGGTCAGGAGCGTGCGGAGCACGTCCTTGTCGTCGGCCAGCACGTGAAGGACGAGGCGGTCGGTGTCGGCGACCAGCACCTGCGGGTTGTGCTTGAGCTGCCCGACCGGCTTGTCCTTGAAGACGTCGCCCGCGCGGTGGTACTCGAAGTACTCGCGGAAGAAGCGGAGGAGGCGCGGCTTGTCGAACTTCGGGTCGTCCCAGATCCGCCGGACGTGCGCCGCGACCTGCTCGCGCGAGGTCAGCTCGCCCTTGGCGGCGGCCTGGGCGATCGCGGACTCGCGGCGGTCGCCGAGCGCGAGGGTGACGGCGCGGGCGAGTTCGGTCGGCGCGAGCATCCGCCGCCCGCCCGCGCCGGCCCCCAACTCGATCCGGTACATCGCGTCCGTCTTGAGGAGCACCGCCTGGAGCACCGTCTTGAGCGCCGCCGGGCGGTCGCCGTCGGCTGCGCACCGGTCGTAGAGCGCGACGAACCGGACGAGTTCCTCCGCGCTCGCCGGCCGTCCGATCGCCATGCGGAACTGCAACTGCACCGCGCCCTCGACCTGCGCGCGCGTCGGCGTCGCGGCCGGGTCCATGAGCTTGACGAACTCCCCGACCGTGTCGTTCTTGCCCCGCGGCTTCCCGTCCTTCATCTCGTGAGCGGTCTGCGCCTCGACGATCGCCTCGGCGTTCCGCACCAGTACCTGCGCGGTCGGCTCGTCGATCGAGTACAGGGCCGCGAAGTCCTTGATCCCCCGGTCGGCGACCGGCGTGAACGGCTGGACGATCCCGTCGACCCTCCCGCGCGCGACGTCGCGGACGAACCCCGCGTACCCGTCCGGGCCGAGCAGCCAGACGCGCGCCGGCGTCGCGGCCTCGGGCGCGACGGAAGGGGCCGCGGACGGGGCGGCGGGGGCGCCGAACAGGGCCTCGTGCGGGATCAGGTTCCCCTTGTTCGGCGAGGCGGGGGCGTGAGCCACGGACCCGGCCGTCGCCGCCGCGACCCACGACACCACCGCCCGCGCCTGCGCGTCGTCCGGCCGCGCCTCCTTCCGCGGGGGCATCAGCCCGTCGCGGACCTGCTCGGCCACCTGCCGCCAGCGCTCGGCGTCCTTCCCGACCGTGGCCGACAGGTCGTCCAGGCGCACGTCCCCCTTCTGCTGCTCGGGCCCGTGACATTTAACGCAGTGCGCCCGCACGAACGGCTCGACCACGTCCCGAAACGTGTCGCCCGGCGCAGCCGCCGGCGCCTCCGTTGCCGGCAAGGCTGCGCCCGCGCTTAGCCACGCCCCCGCGAGCGCCAGCGTCACGCGTCTACGAAGGGCCCCGCTCATCGCGCCGCCCCTTGCCCAGCGGCTTTGCCGGGCCGGAACACCTGCCGCAGGAAATACTCCTGCCACGCGCCGACGTGCGCGACCATCCGTTCGCGGGCCAGCCGCCCGTCGCGCGCCTCGATCGCGTCGAGGATCGCCAGGTGCTCGGCCATCGCCCGTTGGAGCGAGACCGGCTCGGTCGACATCCGGTTGATGCCCTTGTGGAGCAGCCGGTACCGGCCGATGTCTGCCGCCAGCCGCCGGTTCCCGCATGCGTCGGCGATCGTCCGGTGGAAGAGTTCGTCGAAGTCGGCCCAGCCGGCCGTCCACCCCGGCGCGTCGAGCGGCGTCGCAAGGAGCGCGTCGGCCGCGGCCCGGAGCGGCGCGCAGTGCCGGCGGTCCATCCGCCCGGCCGCCAGTTCCGCCGCCGGGCCCTCCAGGATCTTCCGCATCTCGAAGATCTCGAACACGTCGTCGGGCGAGAACCCGGCCACCCGGGCCCGCTGCCGCCCCTCGCGCACCACCAACCCGTCCTTCGCCAGTTGCCGCATCGCGTCGTGCACCGGGGTCCGGCTCACGCCCAGTTCCTGCGAGAGCGCGAGCTCGCTGAGCATGGCGCCGCTGGGTAACCGCCCGTCGGCGATCCGCTCGAGCAGCGATTGGTAGGCCGCTTCGACCAGCGAACGGTCCGCGGACCGCCCGTCCGTTCGCAGGCCAATCCTTTTCCTCTTGCGGGTCGTCTGCATCGACCGTGATACTCCACCCATCGCAATCTGTTGCATGCAAGTCAAAGTCGGCGGCAAGCGCATGGTCATTTCAATCGCAAATCACCAGAACCTTCAACGTTCAACAAATCCACAAGAGTTGCATACAACTTCATGCCCCCCGCACGACTTGCGTGGACGCTATACCCAACGAGGTCACCCCGGTGAAACACCTGTCCATGCGGTCAGCCGCGCTTGTCACCTTTGCGGCCGTTCTCTTCGCCCCGGCCTCCCGCGCCGAGGACATGCTCCTGTCCGCCACCGCGCCGCTCGCCAAGCCGCGCAAGACCTCCGACCGCTCGGGCCCGGCCGACCGCGTCGAGTTCTCGATTTACGTCCCCGGCGACGTCAAGACGCTCCGCGGGGCGGTGATGAACCCGTTCCACCTCAAGACCGCCGAACAGGAGCATTGGCGCCAGGCCTGCCGGACGTGGGGGTTCGC
Organism: Tepidisphaeraceae bacterium; assembly: GCA_035459845.1. Lineage (GTDB taxonomy): Bacteria > Planctomycetota > Phycisphaerae > Tepidisphaerales > Tepidisphaeraceae > DASPKW01. The sequence goes on from DATHXE010000753.1 coordinate 3,591, forward strand.
CCTGATCGGGGCGAACTACTTCGGCGTCGGCAAGGAGCAGTTCGCCGGCACCCTTCAGGCAGCCCTGGACAATTTCGCGACCAGGAGCGGCCACCCGGAATTGCGGCACGTCCCGCTCTGCTTCGTCGGCATGTCCGCCGGCGCCGGGATGTCGCGCGAGTTCGCGAGCGCCCTGCCCGACCGCACGCTCGCGGTGGCCGCCGTCTGCCTCGAGGTCGCGCCCGACACCGACGCGCTCCGGGGGATCCCGTTCCTCAACGTCTTCGGCGAGAAGGACGGCGGGCAGATGAAGCTGCACTTGGAGAAGCTGCCGGTCCAGCGGGCCCGGGGCGCCCGGTGGGGCATCGCCGTCCAGTGGGGCCGAAAACACGAGTTCGCGCTGGCGAACAACCTCGTCGTCCCGTTCTTCGAAGACGTGATCGCGCTCCGGCTCCCCCCGGACGCCGATCTATCCAAGGGCCCGGCCGCCCTGCGCCCGGTCCCGCCGGACTCCGGCTGGCTGGGGGACGTGACCGGATGGGCCGACAAGCGCCACGTCGCCGCCGTCGCCCCGGTGGGCGAATACAAGGGCGACGCGGCGGTCGCCTGCTGGTTCCCCTCGGCCCGCGTCGCCGCGACCTGGCGGGCGCTGGTGACGGCCGACCCGGGCGTCCGGATCACCGAGCCCGCCGGCCTGGGCGACAACCAGCCCTTCCAACCGCAGTCGACGTCCAAACCCGTGACCGTGCGCGTCGTCCTCCCCGAGCCGGGCGCCGCGAAGGTCGAGTTGTTCGACGGCGACAAGCTGCTGGCCAGCAAGACCGCTGCCCCGTTCGCGTTCGAGGTCACGCTGGAACCCGGGTCGCACCCGCTGATCGCCGTCGCCCACCCCGCCGGGGGCGGCCCCGCGTACTCCCGCCCGCACACGGTCATCGTCGTGCGCTGACCGTTCGGCGATCCGGACCTGCGCCATCGGGGCCTCGCCGCCATAGACCTGTCGGTCGGTCGAGGTAGCGGACGGCGGCGGCGACCTCGTCATCCGCCCGCTCCACATCCTCGTCGATCCAGACCACCGGCCCCGCTTTGACCCCATTTTTCCTCTCGTTCGGGACGTAAAGAAAGCCCCGTGACGGCGGGGCATTCTCTGCATAGCCACCTGTCGGAATCGAACCGACAACCGCCGCTTTACAAAAGCGGTGCTCTGCCAATTGAGCTAAGGTGGCGGGGGCGAAGGGGGACGGATGCGGACCCTCAGCCTCCATCCTTCCGCCTTCATCCTGCTCCTACACGATCTCCAGGATCTTGAACGCCATCGTCCCGCGCGGCGCCTTCACCTTGACCGTCTCGCCGACGCGGGCCTTGAACAGGGCTTCGCCCATCGGGCTGGAGACCGATACGGGCATGACGTCGTCGTCGCCCGCGCCGGGCTGGGCCTCGCCGACCAGGCGCACCAACTGCTCCGTCTCGTCGTCCAGGTCCAGCAGCTTGACCGTGTGCCCGAGGAAGACCATGTCCTCCGGGACGTTGTCCGTCGACACGACCGCGACGGTCCGGAGCTTGAGCTCGAGCTCGGCCAGTTCGCGCTGGATGACCCGGTTCTCCTCCTTGGCGAAGTGGTACTCGGCGTTCTCGGACAAATCGCCCAGCGCGGCCGCCTTGCGGATCCGCTCCTGGACGTCGATCTGCGCCTTGTACATCTCCTCGCGCTTCTTCTCGAGGGCGGCCTTCTCCTCGGCACTGACGATCTGCATGACGACTCCTCGGTGCTGGACGCTCGCTCGCCGGGCGGCGCGGTCGCGACTTCAATCTGCGCGATGCGCGTCTCGCCGGGGCGACATAAAACGGAAGCCACCGCGCCGGGCGGCGCGGTGGCTGGGGTTGCTTACGCGCCGACATTATACCACCGCCCGTGGGGTTTTCCGCCACCGGAAAACCGAAAATTCGGGGGCCGTTGGGGGAGCAGCATCCGAATGTCACACGCGTCCCGGGTTACTCGTGCATCACTAAACTGAGCACGCCGGTGGCGCGTGCGACAGTGCGCCCACCCGGGATTGCTTGACAACACCTCTCCCCCCCCTACATTTCGACCCAGACCGGTGCGACCCGCGCGCCGGGCGTTCCCCAACCGCGAGCGAGCTATGTCCTTCAAGTGCACCGTCGTCACGCCCGAGCACCAGGTCCTCGACGAGACCGTCACCCAGGCGATCCTCCCCGCCCACGACGGGCAGATCGGCATCCTGACCGGGCACTCCGCCCTGCTGGTCAAGCTGGGCACGGGGCCGCTACAGATCGACGTCGCCGGCGGGCCGCGCCGCACGTATTTCGTCGACGGCGGCGTCGCCCAGATGAAGGACGACAAGCTCACGATCCTCAGCACCGAGGCCATGGCCGCCGCCGACATCTCCGCCGAGACCGCCCGCGCAGAGCTCGCCGAGGCCACCGCCCACCAGCCGACCGACGACAAGTCGCGCGCCGACCGCCAGCACCGCATGGCCCGCGCTCGCGCGATGCAGGAACTCGCGGGCAAGGCTTAGCCTGCCGCAAAGGACGTGGTCACCAAAGGTGACCATGCCGCTCGCACAACCCATCGCGTTCTCGACGCGTCGGACTCACCAAGTCTGACGCGTCGCTCGTTTAAGCAGGTTGACGCGGTCCCGCGTCGCGCCGCAGAATCCCCCACGCCACGACCACGCGAACCCCGGGAAGGGCTCGATGAAATATCTCAACATCCTCGGCTACATCTGCATTCCACTCGCCGCCCTGGTCCACTACTGGCTCGGGCACGGCAAGCCCTGGGGGCACGGCGCGACCTTCGTCCTGGCGGCCCTGAGCGTCATCCCCCTGGCTCACCTCATGGGCGAGGCGACCGAGCACCTCTCCGAAAAGACCGGCCCAACGCTCGGCGGGCTGCTCAACGCCACCTTCGGCAACGCCGCCGAAATCATCATCGGCATCATCGCCCTGACCAAGGGCCTGAACGACATCGTCAAGGCGTCGCTGACCGGGTCGATCCTCGGCAACCTGCTGCTGGTCGCCGGCGCGGCGATGCTCGCCGGCGGGTGGCGCCGCGAAAAGCAGCTCTTCAGTCGCGGCGCCGCCGAGGCCAACGCCGGCCTCCTCGTCGTCGCCGTGGCCGCGATGCTCATGCCGGCGATCTTCGACCTGACCGGCCACGCGTCGCACGCCAAGGACCTCGCCCAGACCGAGGAGAAAGTCTCGATCGGCACGAGCATCGTCCTGCTCGCCGTCTACGGCCTCGGCCTCCTCTTCACGCTCCGCACGCACAAGCACATCTTCTCGCGCGGCCCGACCCACAGCGACGAGGAGAAGCCCGGCATCGAGGGCGCGCACGGCGTCTGGAGCGTCAAGCGCAGCGTGATCGTCCTGCTCGCCGCATCCGTCGGCGTGGGCATCGTCGCGGAATGGCTCGTGGACGCCGCCGACCACACCGCCCAGTCTTTGGGCTGGAGCCCGGTGTTCGTCGGCGTGATCCTGCTGGCGATCATCGGCAATGCCGCCGAGCACTCGACCGCCGTCCTGCTCGCGATGCGCGACGACATGGATACGGCGATGACGATCTGCTACCAGAGCAGTATCCAGATCGCCCTGTTCGCCACGCCGTTCCTCGTGCTCCTGAGTTGGGGCTTCTGGGCGGCCGGCATGAAGGGCCCCGACGGGATGGCCCTGCACCCGATGAACCTGGTCTTCACGCCGATGGAGGTCGCGGCGGTCGTCCTCACCGTCGGCATCGTCATCGTCCTGGCCATGAACGGCGAGACGAACTGGTTCGAGGGCGCCCTGCTCCTGGCGCTCTACGTGATTCTCGGGATCATGTTCTTTTATACGCCGGGCGGAGAAGCCGCGGCGGTACACTCGCTGCCGGCCCCGGCGAAATGAGCGCACCCCGAACAAGCCGGGGCAGAGCGCACGGGATTTGCCCGTAGCGCCGCCCCGGATTCGGTTGCGCCACCGGCGCGGTCGTCCTCCTCCCGTGACCGACGTACAATGTCCCCGAGGACCGCCCCTATGCCCCTCCAACCCAACGAGCTGGCCCGCCGCGAGAACGGACGCCTCGAACTCCGCTCCGGGCCCGCGCGGGTTCGGTGGGCGCTCGACGATCTGGTCACCGCCGACGGCCACCGCCTCCACTGCACGTTTACCTGCTCCGTCGTCGCCCTGGGCGACCCGGCCGAGTGGAAGATGCTCGAGGAGGTCTTCCTTGCCCGCGCGATCACGGTCACGACCGACGACGTCGTCCGCCACTTCGCCCCCGCCTTCCGCACCGCCGCCGCCAAGGCCGCGCGCGCCTTCCCGGCCGACGCCTGGACCAAGGGCGACCCCGCCGCCCTCGCCGCCCTCACGGACGCGCTCAAAGAAGAGGGCAAGCGGATCGGCTTCACCTCCGGACTCGACGTAATCGCGCCGTTCCAGACCCAGTTCGAGAGCCCCAGCTTCGAGGCCGCCCGCATCGAGGAGATGGAGCGGACGCTCGCCGAGCGCCGCGTCGCCGGTCAGGTCGAACACTTCGAGCGGGCCGGCAAGCTGCTCCGCCAGTTCGAAGAGCTGCGCAAGGCCGCCCCCGAGCTCACCGCCGCCGACGTCCTCCGCCAGGTGAGCGCCGCCGACCAGGGCCTCATGTTCCAGACCCTCCTGCTCGCCAGCGGCAAGGAAGGCGGCAGCAAGGCGATCTGGGCCGTCGCCGGTCAGGCCGTCGTGCGCATCGACCCGAAGGCGACGCCGCCAACCATCGCCGAGCAATTCCCGATGCCCGATGGCGTCGGCCCGCTCCGCAGCGTGCAGGCTGCCCGCCTCGACGGCCGCGACGTCCTCCTCGTCGGCGCGCGCGACGGCGTCGTCGTCTACGACCCCGAGTCCGGCGCCAAGACGGAATACCGCGACCCCGGCGTCGACTCCCAGCTCGGCTTCTCCTCCGCCGTCGTATGGAACGACCGCATCGTCGGCTGTCACGGCGAGGCCGGCGTCGTCGCCTGGCGCACCGGCGCCGGCGGCTCGCCCGACTGGGCCGTCCGCCCCGTCGAACTCCGCGGCAAGGACAACCCGCCCCCCCTGCCCGCCACCGCCGGCGGCGCGGGCCGCACCATCGCCGCCACCGCGGGCGGGTACGCGACGGCGGGCGGGTACGTCACCGCCGGCGCCGTCCAGTCCATCACCATGAAGGCCGCCGGCATCCGCAACCTGGTCGTCCTCGACGAGCGGCGACTCGCCCTCTCGGTCGGCCAATACCTCACCATCATCGACCGCGACAACCGCCGCAGCGAGGTGCAGCTCAATTCGCACGCCGAGGTGCTGGCGATCGTCCCGACCGACCCCGCGCGCGTCGCCGTCGTGCAGGAGGACGGCACCGTGAGCGTGCGCGACCGCGCCACGCTCGCCGCCATCGCTGACTCCCGACGCGCCGGCCGCCTCAAGGCCGCCGGCGTCCTCCCGTGGCTGGGCAGCAAGCGCCTGCTCCTGGCGACGGAAGAGGGACCGATCGTCTGCGTCGGCCTCGACGACGACCTGGTCACCCAGTACCTCAGTCCCCACCGCGGCCTGCGCGTCGTCGGCGCCGCCCAGGACGTCGTCTGCGCCGTCTCCCCGGACCGCCAACGCGTCGTGATGTGGAACAGCTGGGACGGGAAAAAGCCGGCGGCCGAAGTGCTCGTCGCCGGCGTCACGCGCCACCGCGTGGGAGATATCGAAGTCGGATGAATCCCACGCCGACTCCCGCGGAGTCGGATTCGCACCGCGGGTGCGAAACCCCGCGATCCGGAACGTCGACGCGCTCGCCTGCGGACTCGCCTGAAGTTCGCCCTCCGGGTCGCGGCTAGACAGACGTCTGTGCCCGCCGCCGCCGCGCCAGCGCCGCCAGCCCCGCCACCGCGATCCCCCCGACCGCCCCGGGCTCCGGCACTGCCAGCGACCCGTTCACCGTGACTTCGTCGTACCGCACGGTCGTCGACTGCCCGTTGTCGAGCAGGTTCAGGCGGAACACCACACCCTCGGGCAGGAAGTCGAACGTACTGTCAAACGTGTACGTGACCAGGACGTAGTCGCCGCCGTCCGCGCTAGTGGTCGCGTCGCCGTCCGCGTTCGCGATGACGTTCCGCGTCCCGAGGTTCACGAAGTTGTCGATCCCGTCGTTGGGCGTCAGGTCGGCCGTCAGCACCCAGTTGATCGACACGGTCGACGCGCCGTCGACCTGGCAGAAGAACGTGAGCGAGTCGACGTCCAGCGCGAGCGCGCCGGCATTCTCGGTCACGTCCGGCGTGAGCCTGAACCCGACGTAGCTGTCGGTCGCCAGGTTGTCGTCCACCACGTCCGGGCTGTTCGCGCTGTTGCTGATGTTCATGAACCGGGCTCGGCCCGACGTGGTCGGGGGGAGGATCGAGCTCGACCCGCTGCCACTGCTGTTAAACACGGGCAGACCGACCTGCGAGACGGCCGTCGAATCGACTCCCGACAATTCCGAAGTCACGTCGAACGCCGTCGTGTTGTCGTTGGGCGTGAAGCTGTACAGCGAGAGCACGGCGGCGTGCGCCGACGGCGCGGGGGCCAGCAGCATCCCACCCAAGATCATTCCGATCCACGTTCTGCGCGACATCGACTGCTCTCCCGGATTGCGTTCTCATTGTAGTGACACGCCGCAATGTACGCGGGCGCTCAACCGTACTCCGGCCCGCGCGGCGTCGCAATCGAACTCCCCCGCCTGGGCGAGCGCGACATCGGTTAACGGTGCGCGTCTGTGACGAATATGACGGAAGGGCGAGCGGCTGGCGCTTACCGCAGCCCATCACTCGTCTGCGGTGGCTCGGAGCGAATCAGACCGATCAGAGCGAGCAAAACCGCCGGCACCTCCGGAAGCGCCGCGCACGCCAGCAGCACGTACCAGTCGACGTACGCGATCAGCGGCGACACCAGCATCACGATCAAACCCGAGACGAACCCCACCACCCCCAGCGGCGACGGCGTGTGCCGCGGGCGGTGCGCGATCGTCGTGATCAGCAGCCACAGGTTGCCCGTCAAACAGACCGCCCACAAGATCGCGAACGGCGCGGCGAGCAGGTAGCGCAGGATCAGGAAAGTCATCGGGCGGGTCCCAAGGTTCACCCGATCATACGCCCGAATCGTCCCCAAGGGGAAACAACGTCCCCACAGTGCGACGGCACGCCGCCTTTCGGCGTGCTCACTTCAGCGATGCACGTCTGTACGCCACCGCGGGACCCCGCACCTCAAATCAACCCGTCCAACTCCGTCACCAGCCGGTCGAAGTACGCCAGCGCCGTGTTCACCGGCTCCGGCTTCTCCATGTCCACGCCCGCGTCCCGCAGCAAGTCCAACGGCCACTTCGAAGACCCGCCCTTGAGGAACCCGAGATAATCGCCCAACTCCTGCTGCCCGCCCGCCAGCACGCGCTGCGACAGCGCGATCGCCGCCGACAGTCCCGTCGCGTACTTGTACACGTAGAACGCCCGGTAGAAGTGCGGGATTCGCAGGCACTCCACCTCGAGCTCCGGGTCGATCACGAACTCCGGGCCGAAGTACAACTCGAGAAGCTTCCGGTACTCCTTTCGCAGCAAATCCACCGTCAGCGGCTCGCCCGCCTCCACCAGCGCGTGCGTCACCTTCTCGAACTCCGCGAACATCGTCTGCCGGATGATCGTCCCCCGGATCCCGTCGAGCTGGCGGTTGATCAAATACGCGCGCTCGTTGTCCGTCTTCGCGCTCTTCATGAGGTGCTCGGCCAGCAGCATCTCGTTGAACGTGCTGGCGACCTCCGCCACGAAGATCGTGTACGAGTAATACTGGTACGGCTGGTTCCGCGACGAGTACCACGAGTGCATCGAGTGGCCGGCCTCGTGCGTCAACGTGAACACGTGATCCAGCACCGTCGGCTGGTAGTTCATCATGATGAACGGGGCCGCGTCGAACGTCCCGTAGCTGAACGCGCCCGACTGCTTGCCCGCGTTCGGGTACCGGTCGCTCCACCGGGCCGTCGACAGCCCCTCGCGCAGCGTCCGCGTGTACTCGGTGCCAAGCGGCGCCAGCGAGTCGATCACCACGTCCACCGCCTGCTCCCAAGTGTGCCGCTTCTCCAAATCCGACAAGATCGGCACGTACGTGTCGTACTGGTGGATGCCATCCTTGAGCCTCATCTTCCGCTTACGCAGATCGTAGTACCGATACAGCGCCGGCAAATTCGCGTGCACCGAGTCGATCAGCGAGTCGTACACCGCCACCGGCACGTTGTCCGCGAACAACGCCGCCTCCCTGGCCGACGGATGGTTCCGCACCCGCGCGTAATACACGTCCCGCTGCACCGACCCGTTGTACGCCGCCGCGATCGTGTTCTTGTGCGCGTCGTACTGCGCGTAGTACGTGTGGAACGCGTTCTTCCGCACCGCCCGGTCGGGCGAGTGCAAAAATGCCGAGAAGCTCGAGTGCCCCAGCTCCACGCGCTCGCCGTGCTCGTTGGCGATCGCCGGCCACTTCAGGTCCGCGTCGTTGAGCTGCCGGAACACCTGGTTCGCCGCCTCCGACATCTGCCCCTGCATCGCGATGATCTGCTCCTCGCGCCCGGACAGCGTGTGCGGCCGGTACCGCAGGATCCGCTCGAGCGCCAGCCGCCAGTCCTTCAGCGCGTCCGAGCCGAGATACTGCTCGATCGTGTCGCCCGAGATGGCCATGATCTCCGGGCGGATGTACGCCCCCTCTTCCGACTGCTGCGTCGCCGCGTGCTGGTACCGCCCCTTCATCCGCTGGTAATCCGAGTTCCCCTGATCCTCCGCCGTCTTCAAGAACGCGTACACGCCCAGCCGCTCGCCAGCGCGATCCAGCTCCGCATCCAACTGGAGCACCGCCGCCAAGTTCTCCGCGGACTCGCCGAGCCGCCCCTTGTACTGCCGGTATTCCGTGAGCCTTCGCGACCACGCCTCGAACGCCGCCTCCCACGCCGCGTCGTTCGGGAAGAGCGTCTCAAGGTTCCACGTGTCCCCCACCGGCACCGCCGCCCGCGCCGGCAGCGTCTTGAGCTTGCCCGGCTTCATCTCCCGCTTGGCCGGGGCCTTCTTCGTCACGGCGGCAACGCGCGCCGCCTTCTTCGGCGACCGGTCCCGCGAGGCCTTGGCGATCGGCCTTTTCGCCTTCACCGGCTTGGTTCGCTTAACAGCCTTGGCGGTCTTCCGCGACTTGGGCGAGCTCTTGGTCTTGGCCATGGAGGATTGGTACCCCGCGGCGCGAACGGAGGCAACCTCGCTTCACTCCCACGCCGACTCCCTCACAACCAATTCCGCGCCCGGCTCACCAGCCACTGCACGAACCGGTCCCGCACCGGCCGGTGCCGCCACCGCTCCGCCTTGATCCGCTTGGCGAACCGCACGTCGTGCTCGAACAGCGCCTCCACCTGCCCCGCGAACGCCCGCGACCGCACGATCGTCGACAGTTCCAAATTGTACTCGATCGACCGGTAGTCCAGATTCGTTGACCCCACCATCGAGATCAGCCCGTCGACCACCATCGTCTTGGCGTGCAGCACCACGCCCTGCCGCTCGTACACCTGCACGCCGGCGGTCATGAGCGTGTCATAGAACGACCGTGCCGCGATCATCAACAGCTTCACGTCCCCCCTGCCCGGCAGCATCAGCCGGACCTTCACGCCGCGCCGGGCGGCCATTCGCAGCTCGTCGATCAAATCATCGTGCGGCGCGAAGTACGCCATCGTCAGCAAAACCGACCGCTTCGCATCCCGGATCAGCCGGTTCAGGAACGGCCGGAGTGGGCTTTGCCGCTGCGGCACGCTCGCCAGGATCCCGAGCTGCCCCGGGCCCTCGGGCGTGTCGTACAAGCTCCCCTTCGACCGCTTGCGCTCGTGCCGGCTGGGGAACGGCCACGCGCACCGCTCGCCGCACACACCCTCGAGGTTGTAAATGTGCTCGAGCCGCTTCACCGGCGCCCGCCGGCGGCAATAGTTCCACGTCCGGACGAACGCCCGCCGGTACTGCAGCGCCGCCGGACCGGTGATCCCCATCGCCGTGTCGCGCCAGAAGTCTTCCGCCGGCCCCGTCGACGTCTTGACCACCCACGAGCCCGCATATTCCCCCGCGACGTTCAGTCCGCCCATCCACGCGTACTCGTCATCCACCAGCAGGAGCTTCCGGTGGTCTCGGCTCAGCGGCCGCCACTGAAACTTCCCGCGCCACGGCAGGAACGGGTGAAACTCCTGCACGCGCACGCCCGCCCGCCGCATCAGGTCGAACATCTCGGATTTGGTCGCGATCGACCCGAACGAGTCGTAGATCAGGAACACGCCCACCCCCGCCCTGGCTTTCTCAGCCAGCAGGTTGGCGAACGCCATCCCCGTCTCGTCGTCGGCGAAGATGTAGATCTCCAGGCAGATCAGCCGCGTCGCCGACCGGATCGCCTCGTACGCCGCGTGCAGCGCCTCCCCGTCCTTGTACAACTGCACCCGCGACCCGTCCCCCAGCGTGACCGGCGGCGGCACGATCCACCCGTCGTCGTCCGACCCGGGTCCGAGGTTGATCCCACGCGACGTCCCCGCGCTCCCCTGCGCCTCCATCACGGGCAACGGGTCGGCCTTCAGGTCACGCCCGGTCGGCGGAGGAGGTTGGGGCTCGGCAAGGCCTTCCATCGAGGAACGTACGATACTAGGGCGCGGCACAACCCGCATCCCCGGATCGGAAGTGCACGCGGATCTCGGATTGCGAATTGCGGATGCGGATCGGATTGGGCTCGATCAATCCGCAATTCGAAATCCGCAATCCGAGATCGACGCCGATGGACAAACCGCCCCCCACCCTATAATTCCAATCCCCTATGCCCCTCACTCAGGACCAGGTCGTCGCCGCCCTCCGCACCGTCAAGGACCCCGAACTCCACAAGGACATCGTCACCCTCGGCATGGTCAAGGGCATCGCCCTCGAAGGCGACACGATCGGCGTCCGCCTCGAGCTCTCGTCCCCTGTCCCCGCCATGCGCGACACCATCGAGCGCGATGTCCGCCAGGCCCTCGCGCGGGCCGGCGCCGCCAACGTCCACGTCGAAATCCTCGGCCAACCCCGCACCCCCGCCGGCCCCGTCCCCGGCCAGCCCGCCCCCGCCGCCAACAACCCTCTGCCCCAAGTGAAACGCGTCATCGCCGTCGGCGCTGGCAAGGGCGGCGTCGGCAAGTCCACCCTCGCCGTCAACATCGCCATCGGCCTCGCCCGCACCGGCGCACGCGTCGGCCTGATGGACGGCGACATCTACGGCCCCTCCATGCCCACCATGCTCGGCATCCGCGGCCAGCAGCCCGCCGTCAAGGGCTCCAAGATCGTCCCCTTCCACGTCCACGGCCTCCACGCCATCACCATCGGCGCCCTCGTCGAACAGGACAAACCCCTCATCTGGCGCGGCCCCATGGCCCACGGCGCCTTCAAACAACTCTTCGCCGACAACACCGACTGGCCCGCCCTAGACTACATGATCGTCGACCTCCCCCCCGGCACCGGCGACGTCCCCCTCACCCTCTGCCAGCTCCTCCCGCTCACCGGCGCAGTCGTCGTCGCCACGCCGCAACAGGTCGCCCTCGACGACGCCATCCGCGCCGTGAAAATGTTCCAGCAGCTCGGCGCACCCGTCCTCGGCCTGATCGAAAACATGTCCTACATGCCCATGCCCGATGGCAGCACCGTCGACCTCTTCGGCCGCGGCGGCGCACGCACCGCCGCCCAAAACCTCAACCTCCCCTTCCTAGGCGAGCTCCCCCTCTACCCCGCCCTCCGCGTCAACTCCGACGCCGGCAACCCCACCGCCAATTTCGAATCCGACCCGCCCCTCCGCCTCGCCCTCGAAGGCATCGTCCGAAACCTCGTAGAGCAAGTCGCCCAGCGCGACGCCCAAGGCGCGGGCCCGCAACTGAATATCCTCTAATCGCAGACCGGGCTACAATCACCGAGCCATGACCCGCGTCGCCAGCGATTTTCGTACGCGCGATGCCCGCCCCACGGGCAGGCGCATGACGTACGAACAATTCCTGGTCCGCACCGACGTCCCGGCGCACGCCGAATGGGTCGACGGGGAGGTAATCGAAATGGCGCC
>DATHXE010000754.1:0-8635 GCA_035459845.1 Tepidisphaeraceae bacterium
GAGGACGGGTACCAGGCGTTGCGCGCCGCCGCGGGCAAGTCGGCGACGCGCGCCGCGCCCGCCAGCGACAGCCCGGCCGTGCTCGCCATCTTGCGCACCGACGTCGTCCAGGGCGTCGTCGACGAGGTGTATCAGGCCCGGACCGGCGGCGCCCCATCCGCCACGTCCGTCCGACTGCCCGAAGGCAAGTTCCGCGAGTTCCGTGACCTCTTGTCCGACACCCGCGCGACGCTCATGGACGATGTGGCCCGCGGGAAGGCCGGCGAAAAAAAGCTCGACCGCATCCTGATCGCTTACCTGCGGGAGTACGCGGCCGGCGAGTTCGTCGACCGCAACGGCACCGAGATCGCCAAGCCGTCGCTCAACGGCGGGATCAACAACGAGGCGATCACCGGGCTGGCCACCGTCTTCTGGGAGGCGCTGTTCGATTTCTGGACCGACGTGCCCGTGTTCGTCGAGCGCGAGCAGGAAGAAGAGTTCAAAGCTTCGTACCGCGCGCCGAAGGCCAACGAAGTGAGGCCGGTCTTCACCCGGGTGGTCGAGGCCGGGAAGGAGGACAAGATCGTCACCGAGTACCAGGAGGTGAAGCCCGACGAGCGGACGGTCTTCTACACCCGGTCGGTCCACGACGTGTACGTGACCGACGACGGCCGGGTGCCGACGGCGGTCAAGCTTAAGGTCGCGGGTACGGAGCGCCTGGTCGACGCGGGCCAGACGGGGATCACGGCCGGCGAGGCGAAGTTCATCAAGTCGGCGTCGAACCTCGCGGGCAAGCAGGCGAACTCGCTGGCCGCGGGAATCTTCGGGTTCCTCGGCAAAATCAACGTCGGGTTCGTGCTGGTCGGGGGCTTCTCGGTCGGCGACGACAAGACGCTGCTGGAGATCGTCAAGGTGAGTGCGGAGGTTGCGACCCGGCGCGGGACACAGGCCGCGATTTACGCCGTCCTAAAGGAGGGGGTCACGCGGTCGCCGGAGTTCGACCGCCTCGTCACGTTCGCGGGCACGCAGCCGTGAACGGGTTGGGCCCGGCGAAGCGCGCGGGATGGGCCGGGCGAGCGCAGGCGTCGGAAGAGTTCAACGGGCGGCAACGGGTTGGCGCGGCGGCGGCGACGACCCCGGGGCGACGCGCCCCGGGGCGTGCGCCGGCTCCCCGCGCCCCGCGTGTCCGCCACTGTCACGCCCGTGCGGCGTGGAAAGGATCGTCATGCGTGCGACACGTTTCGGGAGGGCGGCCTCGGCCGTCCTCGGACTGGTGTGCGTCGGCCTGATCGTGCTCGGGTCGGCGGGGTGCAACAAGTGCATCGAGATGGACTGTAAGGCGGCGCCGGCGGCGGCGTTCAAGTTGGCCCCGGGCCGGGGTCTGGAGGCTCGGCCGGGCGGTGGCGTGCGGCTCCTCGCCGGGAAGCTCGACATCCCGGTCGGGGCGGACGTGACGGTGTGCGCCGGGTACGAGCTCGTGAACACGGACCAACTCGTCGAGGGGACGGCGATGTACGTGCTCGTCAACGGCGACGTGGCGTTCACGGTCGACTACGCGAACGAGACGGGCAAGAAGATCGTGTCAAAGGCCATCGGCCCGATGCTCCGACCTGGGGTGAACGAACTCGAGGTGTGGTCCGAGGTCTACAACATGGAGTACGAGGGGAAGCAGTTGCGGACCCGGGCGGGACTGGTGGTGCTGGACGGGAAGTCGAAGGTGATCGACGTGTGCTACAATGTGCCGGACACGGAATACGAGCCGATCGAGCAGACGTGGCAGCTGGCGCGGCCGGGTGGGGGTCAGCCGGGCAATCCGGGCGGCGGGCACAAGTGCGAGCCGTGCGCCGTGGGGGAGGCGCGCGAGCGGTGGGTGGTCGGCCTCGACAACGCGGCGGCGGGGGCGGTCCGGGCGGCGACGGCGGGCGGCGCGGTGAACCCGCGGGCGATGCGCGAGGCGGTCGCGGCGCAGATCAAGGCGGCGTTCGCCCCGACGATGCGCGTGGTCTCCTATTCGCCCGGCGGGGGGTTCGCGGTCGTGACCGGGATCGACGCGGACGCGCGGGCGGCGGTCGGCCGGAACGGCGTGCGGTACGTCGAGCGGGACCTGCCCGCCCGAAAGCTGGACACGATGGGCGGGCCGCGCACCGAGCCCCTGTTCAAGGCCCCGGCGGGCGGCGCGGCGCGGTCGGTCGCGGGCACGACGCCCGATGACCCGGACTTCCCCCGGCAGTCTTACCTGCCGGACATCAACGCCCCGCTGGCGTGGGATCGCGGGCACCGCAAGGCGGACGTCCGCGTGGCGGTGGTCGACACGGGCGCGGCGTACCGGCTCGACGAATTGTCGACCCAGGTCGTGAAGGGTCAGGACTTCGCGTGCAAGCGCGGCGACGACGTGTGCGACGGGAACGGCCACGGGACGCACGTGTCGGGCACCATCCTGGCGCGGACGAACAACGCGCTGGGCGTGGCCGGCGTGGCGTGGGAGGGCCAGGTGCTGGCCGTCCGCGTGCTCGACGACAACGGCAGTGGCTACTTCTCGGACGTGTGCGACGGGATCCGGTACGCGGTCGACAACGGGGCGAAGGTGATCAACCTGAGCCTGGGCGGGTACGCCAAGCCGACCGAGGTCCCGCAGTTGATCACCGAGACCGCGCAGTACGCGCTGGACAAGGGCGTGGTGCTCGTGTGCGCGGCGGGGAACGGCAACAACGACAACGACGGGGACGCCCGCAACTACCCCTCGTCGCTCGAACTGCCGAACATCGTCGCGGTGCTCGCCACGAACACCGGGGCCCGCACCAAGGCCTCGTTCTCAGACTTCGGGCCCAAACACGTCCACATCGGCGCGCCCGGCACGAGCATCCTCAACCTTTGGCCGGACGGGACGACCAAGTTCCTGAACGGGACGAGCATGGCGACCCCGCAGGTGGCGGCGGCGCTGGCGATCTACTGGGACGATCTGGGCCCCGCGGGCATGGGCGTGAAGGAACGCGTCCAGAAGTTCCTGACGGACTACACCGTCCACGTGCCGGCGCTCAAGGACTACTGCGAAGGGGGGCGGTTCCTGCAGATGGCCAAGTGACCGCGAGCGGCCGACCGGTCACGGCGAGATTGTCGCACACTCCCCGGGTGGCCCGGCCTCGTCAGGGGCCGGCCCCCGGCGGGGTGCGTTGAGGCGCACGGGTTCGGCGACCGATCGTTCTTCCCCGTGTCAGAAGCCCTTGCCGGCCGCCTCGACGGCCTTGAGCAGGGCCTTGGCCTTGTTCATGGTTTCCTCCCATTCCAGCGCGGGGACGGAGTCGGCGACGACGCCGGCGCCGGCCTGGACGTCGTAGGTGGCGCTGCGGGGCTCGCTGCGCGACCCGCCCGCTAAAGCGGGCTCGCCGATCCAGACGATCGTGCGGAGCGCGATGCACGTGTCCATGTTGCCGGCGAAGTCGAGGTAGCCGACGGCGCCGCCGTAGGGGCCGCGGCGGGTGGGCTCGAGCTCGTCGATGATCTGCATGGCGCGGATCTTCGGGGCGCCGCTGACGGTGCCGACGGGCAGGCTGACCGCCAGCGCGTCGAGCGCGGTTTTGTCCGGTGCGAGCATGCCGGTCACGTTCGACGAGATGTGCATGACGTGGCTGTACCGCTCGATCACCATGCACTCGTCGACCTTGACGGTGCCGATGACGCTGACCCGGCCGACGTCGTTGCGGTGGAGATCGACGAGCATGATGTGCTCGGCGCGGTCCTTCGGGTCGGCGAGGAGTTCCCTCTCGAGCTCCTTGTCTTCGGCGGGCGTGTGGCCGCGGCGGCGCGTGCCGGCGAGCGGGCGGCTGGTGACCACGCCGTCCTGGACGCGGCAGAGGACCTCGGGGCTGGCGCCGATCAGCGTGCACGCCGGGCTCTTGAGGTAGAACATGAACGGCGACGGGTTGATCACGCGGAGCGCGCGGTAGACATCGAACGGCGGGGCGGCGGAGGTGACGCGCAGGCGCTGGCTCGGCACGAACTGAAAGATGTCGCCCGCCTTGATGTACTCCTGCCCGGCGGAGACGGCGGCCTCGTACTGGTCGCGCGTCATGTTGGACTGGAACGGGAGCGTGACGGGGCCGGAGGTGTCGATCTCGCCGGACTCCCCGGGGACGGGTTTTTGCAGGCGGGCGATGAGGGCGTCGATGCGGCGGCAGGCGTTCTGGTAAGAGTCCGGAGTGCTGAGTGCTGAGTCCTGAGTGGGGAGTTCGGCGTTGGCGACGACCTTGATGGTCTTGTCGAGGTGGTCGAAGATGACGAGCTCGCCGTAGAAGGCGAACTGGAGGTCGGGCAGGCCGCGGTCGTCGGCGGGGGGGGCGGTGAGCTTTTCGGATTCGTAATAGCGGATCGTGTCGTACCCGGCGTAGCCGACCAGGCCGCCGGTGAACGGGGGGAGCTTGTCGTCGTGGTGGTAGCGGCGCTTGGGGAGGAGCTTGGCGAGGTCGGTGAGCGGGTCGGTGGTTGAATGCGCGGTCGCTTGTTGGGAGCCGGATAGGTGGCGGACGGTCGCCCGGCCGTCCTTGGCCTCGTAGACGTAACGGGGGCTGGTGGCGATGAACGAGTAGCGGCCGATCTTTT
Source organism: Tepidisphaeraceae bacterium (assembly GCA_035459845.1). GTDB lineage: Bacteria > Planctomycetota > Phycisphaerae > Tepidisphaerales > Tepidisphaeraceae > DASPKW01. The sequence continues at coordinate 4,576 of DATHXE010000754.1, forward strand.
CGATGCCGACGACGGACTCGAGGAGGAAGGCGTAGGCGGAGTCGCCGAGGAGTTCGAAGGCGGTGACGGGCGTGAGGCGGTCGGCGAGGAGCTGGCGGTAGACGGGGATCACCTGCGCGCCGTCGGCGGCGATCTTGGCGAAGGCGTCGGCGTCGGGGAAGTAGCGGGGCATGGGGGCGGATTGTAGGGGTGCGCTGGGGGGCGTCTAGCAGCGGGTCGAACAGATCGGAAAACGAAAAGACGAAAAGACGTAAAGAGGGGGAGGGTGAAACGCGAAGACGTGAAACGTGAAGACGGGGTGCGCTCGCCACGTTTAGCCGCGACCCGTAGGGCAAGCGACAGCGCCGCCCGGAGGGGAGCGCGGGTCGCGCGGTCGGGTGGGGCACACGGGTATCGCCTTGCGGCGGTACCCATGCCACATGGACGGTTGGGCGCGGGGTGCGCGAAACGCGCTCCCCTGCGGGGTCGCTTGAAGCTCCCCCTCCGGGTCGCGGCTAAACGTGGGGCGCGTGTCCGCCCCTCTTCATGTTTCACGTCTTCATGTTTCACGGTTCCCCTTTACGTCTTTTCGTCTTTTCGTTTTTGCGTCCCCCCCGTACCCTCCCGTCCCCATGCCCTACTCCATCTCCACCACGCGCGAGTTCGCCGCCGCCCACGCGATCCGGCTGTACGACGGGTCGCTCGAGCCGGTGCACGGGCACAACTGGCGGGTGCGGGTTACGGTGAGCGCTCCACGCCTGGATTCGATCGGGGTGGTGATGGATTTTCACGCGCTCGAGCGCATGGTCGATTCGGTGATCGGCCCATGGCACAACCGGCATCTGAACGAGGTCGAGCCGTTCTTCGCGGGGGGCGTGCTGGTGATCAACACGACGGCGGAGAACGTGGCGGTCGCGCTGGCGCTGGCGGTGGGGCCGCAGTTGCCGGACGGGATCAAGTTGGAGCGCGTGGACGTGTGGGAGACGGCGACGAACTGCGCGACGTACCGGTTGTGAACTCCTCAGAGGAAGGCAAAAAAAACGAGCGCTTCTGGGGTCGGCCGGGGCGGGGCGGCAGTTAAGGTGAGGGGCGACCTCTACTTGTGAGCCGTAAGGGGGCTGCAAAAACCGGGCAAAACCGGGCATTTTCGGTACGAATCGGGACTTTTCGGTACCTTTCGGTACCGGGTGGCCCGCGGTCATCGGTGGGTTTTCAAAGAGCGTGCTTCCACCTGACGGGCGGTGTCACGCGGTGGTGGTGATCGCGGCGCACGGGAGGGCGATGGGAGCGCGCGGCAGGGGAGTTTTTGCGCGGATTCCTTCGTGGGGTAGTAGCGCGAGGGTGGTGAAGGATGGGCGCACCGGACCGGTCGGATCACGCGATCCGAGGGTGGGGAACCGTCGCGCAGGGCTCGGGCGCACTTCCCGTTTTCGAACGCTCACGTGCACCTTCGGTGCGACCGCTAAGTACGTCGTGGTCGGTGGGGCGGGCGGTGCGAGAGTGGGTTATTTGAGCACGCGGTCGATGACGGTCGCGTAGGACATCGCGGTCAGGTAGGTGCGGAGGGCGTAGCCGCTGTGTTTGAGGCCCTCGGCGGAGTAGTCGCCGGCGTGCTTTTTCGGGGCCGAGGGGTGGACGCCGTCGGCGCTGATCGGGGTGTCGACGTCGTAGACGTTCTTGACGCCCTTGTGGACGACGGCGCCGTCCCAGTCGTCGGGGCGGCGGGTGAGGATCTCGGACTCGTAGTCGATCAGGGGGAGCTTGAACTCGCCGGCGAGTTTGCGGACGACGGCGGAGTATTCCTTGCTCTTGTCGAGTTGGCCGTGCTTGGGCGGGATCGTGCTGAGGATGACGACGGTGCCGTTGGCGAGGCATTTGGTGACGACCTCGCGGTACTTGGCCTCGTAGGTATCGAGTTTGACCCGGCCGACGTCGTTGGTGCCGAACATGATCAGCGCGGCCTCGGGGTTGAGCTTCTTGAGCCAGCCGTCGACCTTGTCGGCGGCCCAAGTGATCGTTTGGCCGCCCTCGCTGCCGTACTCGGGGCCCTTCCACTTACGCCAGCAGTCGGCGGACATGTGGGCTTTGACGGTGGCGATCGCCTTCGTGCCGGCGTCGTCGAGGCCCTTGGGCTTTTCCCACTCGAGGTTGGCCCAGTATGCGAGGGTGACGGTGATCGAGTCGCCGAACTGGGCGAAGGTGCCCTTCTTGCCGGTGAACTTGGCGTGGACGGCCTTCATGGGGTCGACCCATGTGGTGTCGGGTTCGGCGGCGGGGTTGGGGCTTGCGAGGAGCAGCAGGGGGATGGTCGAGAATAATGTGATTCGCAGACCGTTGGTAACGTGGCTCATGTGGAGTGGTATTGTGGGCGGGGTCGGAAGTTGTCTGTGACGATTTAGTGCTGCGGCGATCGCGGGCATTGGTTTTCGGGGCCGGCGGGCCCGCTAACCCGCAAGCGGGTGCTTCGCGCGGGTCGATCGCATTAGACTCGCGCGCGTCGGTTGCCGCGCGGGCACGCTCACGGGTACGATTTTGCGTCGAACCGGCTGACGCGGCGGACGTCCATAGCCGATAGCCATTGCGCCCTTCGCGCGCTGTCCCCCGGCCTGCCGTCTCGGCCAATCGTTTGTCCGGTCATTCCCTCGGCGACGGTTTCACGCCCTCCTCATGATGATGCACCCGAAGACCCACCGCTGTGCGTTCGTTCTAACTGGGCTGCTCGCGCTCGTGTTGGCCGCGCCTGCCCAGGCGGCGCCGCTCCCGAAGACCGTGACGTGGAACAAGAGCTTCGACGCGGCGCTCAGGATCGCCAAGCAGAAGGATAAGCTGGTGCTGGCGTACTTCTCGAGCTCGGACGGCGACCCGTACGGGCAGAAGCTGCAGAAGGAAGTGCTCTCCTCCGAGAACTTCGTCAAGTGGGTCGACGCGAACGTCATCCCGTTCAACGCGGACTTCACGTCGAACAAGCGCCAGGACCTTTTCAAGAAGCAGAACGAGGAACTCCAGACCCGCTACCAGATCTCCGTCGTGCCGACGTTCTTCCTGCTCGACAACGACGGCGAGGTCGTCGCCCGGTTCGGCTACGACCAGGTCAAGTTGCTGGAGAGCGAGCCGGTCGGCAAGCCGGTGGCGGCAATCGAGTTCTTGGACAACGCGCTGAGGAACAAGCCGGACCAGGAGAAGCTGTTAGTCCAGCCGAGCCTGGCGGCGGCGGGGGATTACGCGAAGGCCCACAAGCTGCCGGTGCTGTTCCTGCTGACCCGCCCGGACCCGGCCAAGCCGCCCACGCCGATGCACAAGGAGGCGGACAAGCTCGTCGACCTCCAGCGGTTCATCCGGTGGGCGAACATCAACGTGAGCTTTTACAAGGCGAAGTGGCCGGACCCTTCGGATAAGACCGAGGACGCGACGCTGGTGAAGGGGCTGATCGAGCGGTTCAAGCTCGGGCCGGCCGACGCGCAGATGGTGCTGTACGTGCCGGGGGAGGCGGGCTTCCGGTCGCGGACGCTGGCGTGGAACACGACCGAACTCAAGCCGCTGATGACCAAGCTGCAGAAGGACCTGCCGCTGATCGAGTACCGCGGGATCGATTGGTTGAACGACGTGCGGCTGGCGCGGGCGATCATGAGCCAGCAGCCCAAGCGGGCGATGTTCCTGTACTTCACGGACGGGTCGGAGTTCTGCCAGAAGCTGGAGACGGAGATCCTGAAGACGGAAGAGTTCAGCGGCTGGCCGTTCCACGCGTTCGTGCTGGTGAAGCTGGATTATTCGAAGGGCGCGGATCGCCCGAAGTGGCTGGAGGATCAGAACAAGGGTCAGGCCGACCTGTACGGCATTCGGGGGTACCCCTACTGCATCTTGGTGAACCCCAAGGGGCAGAAAATCGGGGAAGCCAAGTACATGAAGGGTGGTCCGAAAACGTTTCTTGCGGAACTGAAAAAGGTGTACGATAAGGACGTCGAGCGTCGGCTTTTGACGGGTCAGGACGAGGTCATTGCGACGCCGCCGACTCGGGACTAGAGCGTTTCCTTGGCGGGTTTGCAGGTTTGCCGCGACGCCGCGAAGCGACCGCTGGCGGCCA
>DATHXE010000755.1:0-2646 GCA_035459845.1 Tepidisphaeraceae bacterium
AGCCGAAGGGTGGGATGATCGCGCGGTTTTGGGAGCACGGCCCGGATGACTTTGAGCTCAACGGGGGCGAGCGCCCGATGGCCGAGTATTACGTCGAGGGGGTGTCGCGCGAGGTCTTGGCCGCCAAGGCGACTCTCCGCGCGGCGCGGGCGGCGCACGCGAAGTTCGTGGAGACGATCGCCGACATGATGGTTATGCGGGAGATGCCACAGCCGAAGCCGGCGTTCGTGCTGAAGCGTGGGGCGTACGATGCGCCGGGTGAGGCGGTGTCGGCGGAGACGCCGCGGGTGATGCCGGCGATGGCGAAGGACCTGCCGCGGAATCGGTTGGGGTTGGCGAAGTGGCTTGTTGATCCGGCGAACCCGCTCATGGCGCGGGTGACGGTGAACCGGGCGTGGCAGCAGATGTTCGGCAGGGGGATCGTGGAGACGAGCGATAATTTCGGGTTGCAGGGGAGTCCGCCGACGCATCCGGAGTTGCTGGATTGGCTGGCGCGGGTGTTCGTGGACGATCTGAAGTGGGACCACAAGGCGCTGCTGAAGCTGATCGCGACGAGCGCGACGTACCGGCAGTCGTCGCGGGCATCGGCGGAGTTGTTGGCGAAGGACCCGCAGAACTTGCTGCTGGCGCGGGGGCCGGCGCGGCGGTTGTCGGCGGAGATGTTGCGGGACCAGGCGTTGGCGGTGAGTGGGTTGCTGGTGGAGAAGGTGGGCGGGCCGAGCGTGAAGCCGTATCAGCCGGCGGGGTTGTGGGAAGAGATCGCGATGGGCCGGCCGAGCTACGGGCAGGGGAAAGGGGCGGATCTGTACCGTCGAAGTGTGTACACGTTCTGGAAGCGGACGGTGCCGCCGCCGGCGATGATGACGCTGGACGCGGCGGACCGGAGCTACTGCACGGTGAAGCGGCAGAGCACCAGCACGCCCCTACAGGCGCTGGCGCTGTTGAACGACGTGCAGCAGGTGGAGGCGGCGCGGCAGGTGGGGCAGCGGATGATCAAGGAGGGCGGGCGGACGGACGGCGAGCGGGCGACGTGGGCGTTTCTGCTCGTGACGGGTCGCGCGGCGACGGAGAAGGAATTGGCGGTGCTGGTACGCATCCTGGCGGAGCAGCGGGCGATCTTTGCGGCCGAGCCGGGGGCGGCGAAGAAACTGATTGGTATGGGGGAGTCGAAGGCGGATGCGGCGGTGGATCCGGTGGAACTGGCCGCGGGCACGGTGCTCGCGCAGGCGCTGCTGAATCACGACGAAGCGATAATGCGGCGGTGAACTCGATTTTGGAGCACGATTATGGCGGTTAAACCCATACCGGACGGCTATCGGTCGATCACTCCGTACCTCGTCGTGTCCGGCGCGGCGGCGGCGATCGAGTTCTACAAGGACGCGCTCGGGGCTCGCGAGCGGATGCGGATGCCCGGGCCGGGCGGGAAGGTGATGCACGCGGAGCTCGAGATCGGGGATTCGGTGGTCATGCTGGCGGACGAGTTCCCGGAGATGGGGGCGAAGGGGCCGGGCGCGTTCGGCGGGTCGCCGGTGTCCATCATGCTGTACGTGGCGGACGTGGACGCGATTTTCGCCAAGGCGGTCGGGCTGGGGGCGAAGGTGCTCCGGCCGGTGCAGAATCAGTTCTACGGCGACCGCTCGGGGACGATGACGGACCCGTTCGGGCACACGTGGACGATCGGGACGCACGTCGAGGATCTGACGCCGGACGAGATCGGGCGGCGGATGGCGGCGATGCCGAAGCAGGAGTGTGGCGAGAAGAAGTGAGACCGGATCATGGGAATCAGGGCCGTTGAAGCGGCCCTGCCGTCTGGGGTGAGTGTGGTCGATCAATGACGCGACTTTGCAATAACATCAACTACTCGCTCAACCGCCGGGATTTTCTGGGCCGCACGGCGCTGGGCATTGGCGGGGCGGCGCTGATGTCGCTGCTGAACGCCGACGCCGCACGGGCGGCCGCGCCGGCGGTGGCGAATCCGTTCAAGGGTGTGCTGGACGCGCCCCACTTCGCGCCGCGGGCGAAGCGCGTGATCTACCTGTTCATGTCCGGCGGGCCGTCGCAGCTCGATTTGTTCGACCACAAGCCGTTGCTGAACGAGCGGAACGGGACGGACTTGCCGGAGAGCGTGCGGAAGGGGCAGCGGTTGACGGGAATGAGCGGGAACCAGGCGACGCTGCCGCTGGCGGGGTCGGTGTTCAAGTTCGCGCGGCATGGTAAGTCGGGGGCGACCGTGTCGGAGTTGATGCCGTACACGGCGAAGGTCGTCGACGAGCTGTGCTTCGTGAAATCGCTGCACACCGAGGCGATCAACCACGACCCGGCGATCACGTTCTTCCAGACCGGGCACCAGCTGGCGGGCCGGCCGAGCATGGGAGCGTGGCTCAGCTACGGGCTGGGGAGTGCGAACGAGAATTTGCCGGCATTCGTGGTGCTGATCTCGAAGGACCGGATCGACCAGCCGCTGTACGCGCGGTTGTGGGGGAACGGGTTTCTGCCGAGCGTGCACCAGGGGGTGCAGTTCCGCTCGGGCGGGGACCCGGTGCTGTTCCTGAAGAACCCGGACGGCGTATCGGGCGCGGGGCGGCGGAAGATGCTCGATGCGCTGGCGGATCTGAGCGCGATCCAGCACGCCGACCTGGGCGATCC
>DATHXE010000756.1:0-6972 GCA_035459845.1 Tepidisphaeraceae bacterium
TTCGCGCTGACGCTCACGGCGGGCGAGGACCTGGCCGGGGCTGCGCCCAAGGGCGCGGACTACGTGTTCGTCCTGGACATCTCCGGGAGCATGAACGACGACGCGAAGCTGGACCTGTCGCGGAACTCGCTGGCGGCGTTCGTGAAGGCGCTGGGGGCGGAGGACCGGTTCGAGGTGATGGCGTTCAACGTGCAGCCGCGGCCGCTCTTCAAGCAGATGACGGCGGTGAACGAAGCGTCGCAGGCGCAGGCGGCGCAGTTCCTTGCCGAGCAGCGGGCGGCGGGCGGGACGGTCCTGCTGCCGGCGATGCAAGCGGCGTACCGGTACGCGGACAAGGACCGGCCGCTGAACGTGATCCTGTTGTCGGACGGCATGACCGAGCAGCAGGAGCGGGCGACGCTGATCTCGGCGATCCGGGCTCGGCCGACCGGGGCACGGGTGTTCTGCATCGGCGTCGGCAATGACGTGAACCGCGGGCTGCTGGAGCAGATGGCGAACGACTCGGGCGGGCTGGCGGCGTTCCTGTCGCGCGAGGACAACTTCGACCGCCAGGCGCAGGCGTTTCGGCGGAAACTGACCAAGCCGGTGGCGACCGACGTCAAGATCGAGGTCGCCGGCGTCGGCGCGTTCGACGTGGAGCCGCAGGTGGCGCCGAGCCTGTATTTCGGGGCGCCGCTCAAGCTTTACGGGCGGTACAAGCAGCCGGGGACGGCGAAGGTCACGCTGACCGGACAGGTCGCGGGGCAGGCGCTAACCCGGACGGTGGAGATCGAGTTCCCCCGCGAGGACAAGGCGAACCCGCAGATCGAGCGGATGTGGGCGTACAACCGCGTGCAGCGGCTCCTGAAGGAGGCCGACGCGGGCGCCGGCCGGGCGGGCGTGACCGACGAGATCGTGCGGCTGGGCGAGGGGTACTCGATCGTGACCGAGTACACGTCGTTCCTGGTGCTGGAGAACGACGCGGAGTTCGCGCGGTGGAAGATCGAGCGGCGGAACGCGCGGCGGATGGAGCGCGACCGGGCGAGCGGCGACGCGCTGGCGGCGGACCTGGAGCGGATGCGGAACAAGGCGCGGGCGGACATCGGGCCCGAGGCGGTGGTGTCGCCGAAGCTGGCGAGCGCGGCGTCGACACCGACGCCGGCGGGATCGCCGGTCGGCGCGTCGCCGCAGGCTTCGACGCCAGTGGCGCAGGACGCGCCGGCCGGGCGGCGACAGAACCAGGACCTGTTCCCGCGGCGCGGGGGCGGGGCGATCGACCCGGTGTCGGGCGGGATTGTGCTCGGCCTGGCCGGGCTGCTGACGGCCGGCGCGATGAAGCGGCGGCGGGCGGCGTGACGTGAGCTCCCCTCGTGGCGCGCCGGCGGTCGATGCGGACCGCCGGCGCGCCTTTTGTCGGATTCGGCCCCGGCTGCCTGTAGCTCAACGCTCAACACTCCGATGTTGAGGGACGACGTGGAACACTCAGCGCGGAAGTACGCGGATCGGCCTGCGAACGCTTCTCCTCAACATCGAAACGTTGAGCTACCTGTTGCGAGGATGAACGATGAGTGGCGCACGCGGACGGATTCCGAGAATTTTATTGATCGCGATGCCGATCGTGCTTGCGGCGCTGCTGCAGATGTCGCCCGGGTTGGCGGCGCGGGCGCAGCTGGATCTGACGGCGCTGGCGGCGGGTCAGACCTGGCGGGCGTTCACCGGTCACTTCGCGCACTTCTCGCCGACGCATTTCGCGTGGTCGGGCGGCGCCTTCGCGGTGCTGTGGGCGATGGCGGTTGTCGGCGCGGGCGCACCGCGGGCGGTGGCGTGCTTGGGGCTGTCGTCACTGGCGGTGGCGATCGCGGCTTACGCGGGGACGTCGCTGGAGACGTACCGCGGTCTGTCGGGGGTGGATTCGGCATTGTTCGTGTTCGTGGCGGTGCACGCGCTGGCCCGGGCGGTGCGCGAGCGGGAGATCCCGCGCGCGGCGGGGCTGGCGGTTTGCCTGGCGGCGCTGGCGGCGAAATTGTGGTGGGAAATGCGGACGGGCGGGTCGATGTTCGTGCCGGCGGCGGGGGACGTGGTGCCGGTGCCGATCGCGCACGTGGCAGGGGCGGTGACGGGGATGGCGTGCGCGGTATGGACGGTGTGCGCGAACGCGCGCGCGGGAGCGTTTCGGAATTGGAGGTCTCAGTTTAGCCGCGACCCGGAGGGCGAGCTTCAGGCGAGCCCGCAGGGGAGCGCGTCGAACTGCAGACGACGTCCCGGACACGCTCAAGGCGCGGGAAGCTTCACCAAGCGTGGTCGGAACGCCGGGCCCTCGCGCTCCCCTGCGGGCGGCGCTGACGCTTGCCCTTCGGGTCGCGGCTAAACGTGGACTCAGGCGATTTCGATATCATTGCGCCAAACGGTGGGCCGAGCCCACCCTACACCGGCTTCGGCGTCCGTTCCGTAAACCCGTACTGGTGCCAATAGGGATACGCCGCGGGGCGATCACTGGCGGCGTCCAGGCGCTTGAGTTGGTCGGGCGTGAGGGACCAGCCGATGCTGCCGAGGTTCTGCTTGAGTTGTTCCTCGTTGCGCGCGCCGAGGATGATCGTGGAGACGGTCGGGCGGGTGGTGAGCCAGTTCAGGGCGACCTGGGGAATGGTCTTGCCGGTCTCCCTGGCGATCGCGTCGAGGGCGTCGACGACGGTGTAGAGGTACTCGGTGTCGACCTGCGGGCCGGCGTCGGCGGCGGCCTTGGATTGCAGGCGGGTGTCGGCGGGCATGGGGACGCCGCGGCGGAGTTTGCCGGTCAGTCGGCCCCAGCCGAGCGGGCTCCAGACGACGGTGCCGACGCCCTGGTCGATCGCCAGCGGCATGAGTTCCCACTCGTAATCGCGGCCGACGAGCGAGTAGTACGCTTGGTGAGCGACGTAGCGCGTCAGCCCGTGGCGGTCGGCGTGGGCGAGCGATTGCATGAGGCGCCAGCCGGAGAAGTTGGAGCAGCCGAGGTAGAGGATCTTGCCGGCGCGGACCAGGTCGTCGAGCGCGCGGAGCGTCTCGTCGACGGGCGTGGAGAGGTCCATGCCGTGGAGTTGGAACAGGTCGATGCGGTCGGTGCCGAGGCGCGTGAGGGCGGCCTCGACGGAGCGCGTGATGTGGTAGCGGGAGGAGCCGACGTCGTTCGGCCCTTCGCCCGCGCGGAACGTGGCCTTGGTGGAGATCAGGAGCTTGTCCCGGCGACCCTTGATGGCCTGGCCGAGGAATTGCTCGGCGACGCCGGCGGAGTAAACGTCGGCCGAATCGAACAGCGTGACGCCGGCGTCGAGGCAGAGGTCGACCATGCGGGTGGCCTCGGCCTGGTCGGACGTGCCCATGCCCTTGAAGAGCGGGGTGGTGCCGCCGAAGGTCCCGGTGCCGAAGGAGAGGACGGGGACCTTGAAGCCGGAGCGGCCGAGGAGGCGGTATTCCATGTGGGGAGCGTAGGGCGCGAGAGGCGGGGGAGGCAAACGATGGGGGGGACGAAGGGCGCTGATCCCTCTTGTAGCCGCTCCGCTTGCGGGGCGCGTCCGAGCGCATTGCTACTGCGCGATTCGCCGCGTGGGCGTCGGCGCTGGCGGCAGGCAGACGGGCGACACTCCGGCGTTGACTTGGGCGAGGGCCGTTGCCGCGGCGGTGGCGTCCAGCCACTCCGTGTGACCGTCTCCGAAGAGCGCGGCCATACCGGGCGCGGAGTGGGTTCCCGGCGGTTCGTAGGCGACGATCTCGGTAGCACGGACGGTCGTGGTCTTGCGACCGGCGGCGAGGTAGACGTAAGAGCAGTGGCCGGGGACCGTGGCCATACGACGCGCCGCGACCTGACACGTCGGGCCGGTCGCCGGCGTGTGGCCGGAGTGGCGGCAGATGAAAGTGCTGGCGGGCAGGTCCTGTTGGACCATGAGGACTTCGAACGACGGCGGGAACGCGCCGCGGTTCTCCCTCGCGTACAACTCGATCGCGGTTCCGATCTGACGGAGGGTGGATTGACACTTGAGTTCGGGCGGGATTCGTCGACCGTTGCCGACGCGGGACGGCATCGCGACCAGACCCGCACTGATCCCGACGGAGGCGATCGCCAGCGCGACGATCGCCGGTGCGGCGTATGCGCGGCGTGCGCGAAGGTCGTCCGAACTTGGCGGGACGGCAGTGGCGCGGGCGGCGACGACCAGGCCGAGCCATGCGAGGCCCAGGCCCGTCAGTGCGTAGGTCAGGACGGGGAACGCAACGGCGGCGGGGAGCGCGACGAGCGCCGCGACGAAGACGACGGTAGCGGCGACACCAAGTCCGTGGGAAAGCGCGTTGGTCGCGCGGGGCGTCGCGTACGAGAGAGGTGCGACGATGGGTGAGGGATCTGCCGCCACGATCGCATCGTACCTCGCGAACGCCTCCGCAGGTCGTTGACCTGCGTATCGATAGCCGCGACCCGTAGGGCAACCGTCGGCGCTGCCCGCAGGGGAGCGTGTCGGAATGCGAACGACGTCCGGCCGCGAGCAAGACGAGTGGGGCGCGTGGAGCGCAATGCCGCGGGCGCGTTCGACGATCGATCTCAACTGCTGCGACGGCCCGTGCGGTTCACGTCGCCGCCGTCCGGGCCGACGCGATGCTCCCGAAGAACCGCAGCGCCGCCCCGTACAGCGCCGGCTGGTGCTCGCGCAGCGCCGCGTCCGAGATCCCGTGCTTCTTCCCGAACGCCTTGAGCTGCTTGACGACCTCTTCCTCGCTCCACCGCTGGCGGCGGCGGATCTTGGCCGGGTCCACCTTCGCCGCGCGCAGCGCGTTGTCGTAGCTCCCGAAGTGCCGTACGGCCGCGGCGTGCAGGCCGGGGTCCTCCTTCTGCACGGCCCCGCTGTTGAGCGCCTCGCCCTCCTTGTTCCGGGCCTTGAGCTCCGACGCGATCGTGTCCCGGCCCCACTTGCGGTACTGGCTGATCTCGTCCGCGTCGAGCCCCGCGGCCGACAGCGCCCGGTCCCACGACCCGAACAGGCGGTCCTGGAGCGACGCGAACGCCGCCCGGCCCAGCTCGTCGCCCCGCTTGGTCACCGCCGACCAGTGCAGGTCCTGGCTGTCCCGCTTGCCCTGCTTGATCAGGCGGATGATCTCCTGTTTCGTCCACCGCGGGCGGCGGACGATCTCGGTGTACGGGATCCCGGCCTTTTCGACCGCCGTCCGGTACGACCCGAAGTGGTACGCCGCCGCCGACACGAGCGGCTGGTTCTTCTTCGCCAGCTGCGTGTACGACAGGTCCTTCCCTTCCTTGTGGAGTTTCTTCAGAGCCTGAACGATGTCGGTCTTGTCCCAGGTGAGCCTTGCCATAGTTGTTCCGATCCAGACTTAAATTGCCGTTGCCGACCACACGCGGTGCGATGACTGGCGTCTCGCACGCACCAAGCCGGACGATACGTCACCGCGAGTCGCCCGCGGTCGTCGCGGGCTCGGCCCCCCGTTCCACGCCGCGAAACGTCGCAGTTCGCACTCGTTCGCGCCGACGCGGACGCCCGCGGACGCACGCGGACCTCACACGCGGATACGCCCGTCATCGCGTACGACCCGTTTGGCGGCACGTGGCACTGATACCGGCGGGCGTCATCCCCGCTCGGCGCCACGGCGTCCGACCCCTATTCGTTCCGTTCACTCTTCTCCCCCAGTACCAAGCGTCTCCCCACTCCTGACTGCCGCGCATCCTAGTCACTCGCACATTCATTCTCAAGCCGTCGATGCAAACGTGCTACAACGCGGCAACGGTAAAACGACCGCCGCGACGTTAATATTCTCGTGACGAACGTCGGGGCGTCTATACTCGCCCCGTCACGCGAACCGCGCCGCCCGATCCCAGAACGCTTTTTGAGAACCGATGCGAGGGAAACCAAAGAAAGCAGGACGCGCCAAGGACCGCACCGCCGACTACCTCTCCGGGCACGTCGACGAGGACCGCGTCGAGACCCAGCAGCGGTTCTCCGACAAGTCCAAGCACTTCCAGCGCCGCAAGACCGAGCGCACCGCCCTCCTCCGCGCCGCCGAGGAGGCCGCCACCGTCGAGGCCGGCGACCTCGAGGCCCTCCCGAGCGGCGACGTCATCCTCGTCCACTCGCTCTACAGCCAGGTCGAAGGCGCCGCGGACGCCGTCACCCGCCTCTGCGTTGTGCGCAAGACGCTCGCCAAAGTGTCCGACACCGGCGTGGTCGTCGGCGACGTCGTCCGCTTCCGCGAGACCGGCACGCGCGACGAACAAGACCGCCCCGAGGCCGTCATCGAGCAGATCCTCCCGCGCCGCACCCTGCTCACCCGCGCCGACAGTTTCAAGGCGATCGAGTCGCACCCGATCGTCGCCAACGCCGACCAGATGCTCATCGTCGCCGCGCTCGCCGAGCCCTGGCCCAAGTGGGGCCTGATCGACCGCATGCTGATCGCCGCACAGGGCGGCGGCCTGGTCCCCGTCCTCTGCCTGAACAAGGCCGACCTCGTCGACACCAAGGACGGTAAGCGCGAGTGGGAATTCGCCCAGGCCGCCCTCGCCCATTACGCCTCGATCGGCGTCCGCACCCTCCTCACCAGCGTCCCCACCGCCCGCGGCCTCGACGACCTGCGCACCCTCCTCGGTGGTAAGACCTCCGTCCTCGCCGGTCACAGCGGCGTCGGCAAGTCGTCCCTCATCCGCGCCATCCAACCCGCCCTCGACCTGCGCATCGGGGAGATCTCCGGCTATACCGGTAAGGGCCGCCACACCACCACTTCCGCCCGCCGGTACGCGCTCGACGGCGGCGGGTTCGTCGTCGACACGCCCGGCGTCAAGCTCTTCGGCCTCTGGAACGTCACCCCCGACAACGTCGCCGAATTCTTCCCCGACGTCCGCGCCGGCACCGCCCCCGACTGGCGCGTCGAAAGCTACCAGCGGATCGTCGAAAGCCTGGGCGGCTAGCGCGGAGCGCCTACCGGCGTGCTCACTTCAGTGAGGCACCTGCCCACCCCGGCGCG
>DATHXE010000757.1:0-4538 GCA_035459845.1 Tepidisphaeraceae bacterium
CACCCGGTACCGCTGCCACCAGTGCCATTCCTTGTCCTGCACCGCCGCCCGCAGCTTCGTCAACTGCTGCGAGTCCATCTTGATCCCCGCCTCGGGGAACAGCGACTTGCCGATGATCGCCGCGATCACCTTGCTCCCCTCTTCGGTCGGGTGGATCCCGTTCACCGTCAACGGCTTGTCGCCCTTGTACTCACTCGTCGGCGTGAACAGGTCGACGAACACGACGCTGTTCGCCCGCGCCACCTCGCCCATCGCCTTCGCGTACAGCGCGATGTTCTTGTTGTTCGCCGTCCCGTCGATGACGTTCGGGTCCTTCAGGTTCTCCTGCGCGATCGGCGAGAACAGCACCACCCGCGGGGCGCTTTTGCCGTCGAACTTCTCCGCGAGCAGCGCCTTGAGCATCCCGTCGACGTCCTTCTTGAACGCCTCCACCCCCGCCGGACCGGCGAACGACTCGTTGTACCCGTAGAACGCAAACACCACGTTCGTCTTGAGCCCGCTCAGCCACTGCGCCGGCGACCCGAACCCGTCCGACCGCAGCCGCTTGCCGGCCCCGTTCTTGGCCTGCACCTTGTTCGACTTGATGTCCGGGTCGGCCTCGTCCCCGGTGAACCCGAGGTTGCGGATCACCAGGTCGTGCTCGGGGTGGAGCGCGATCAGCGCCGTCTCCAGCCACCCGTGGTGCTGCATCCGGTCGGGCAAGCCGTTCCCGATGATCGAAATGTGGTCGCCCTTCTCGAGCTTGAGCGTCGGCCCGCCCGGTGGGGCGTCGGCGGCACGAGATTGCGAGGCGACGAGCAGCGCCGCGGCGGCGATCAGCGCGGCGATCGGACGAAAGCGTGCGTGCATAAGCATCTGGCTCCATCGGCCCGGGCGCGCGGGCGGCGCACGGGCGGCATTCGAAGGGATGGCCCACCGCGAAGATCGCGGACGCGCGGGCCGTCGTCGGCCGCGGGGCGCGTAAGTCTATCGGTCGCAAAGCGTACCGCGTACCCCCGGGATACGCACGCCCGCGCGGGCCCGTTGAACCCCGGACGCACGACCCTTGGGCGCGGCAGTGGTCTGCATGACGTCGGCGCGCGCCACCCTCGCATTTCACGCCGGAGGCGGAGCCTAAAGCGACGCCCCGGATGCGATAACCCCAGCGATTCCGATGGACACGCCCCCGCCCCACCGTTACCATTCGGCTCGCGTCGAGCGGGAAGAAGAACGGGCGGACAACAGTCCTCAATCGGGAAGGCGGAGAAAATGCGGCAATTCGGGTGGATTGGCGGGGCGGCGGTGGCGGTCTCGTTTGGCGCGCTCGCCCCGGTGGCGCAGGCGGATTTCGTCGTCAGTCACACCGTACAGGCCGGCACCGGATCGCTGTCCGGCTACAACGTCTTCCGGTTCTACGGCCGAAATACCCAGTCCGGCATGCACCCGACGACGACCACGCTCACCGCGGTCGACTTCACCATCATGTCCCTCGGCCAGCCGTTCAAGTACGACGTCCGCGAACTGAATGCCGACGGCGTCACCGACGTCAACCTCCGCGGGGTCGGGCTGACCGACGCCAACCCCGGCGGGACGTGGGTCAAGCTCGGCAACAACGACGCCGACGTGCTCGACACCTTCGGCGTGCCCACGGCCACCGCGGGCCTCGTGAGCAAGCCGGGGTACGACCCGGTCGCCTACTACACCGGCCGCACCAGCATCCGCGTCGTCACCATCAACTGGCCGGGGAAGCGCCCGGACGCCACGACCGGCATCGGCGCGCGGTTCGCCACCGTCGTCGTCCCCCTCGGGAGCGACGTGCTCCTGTCGGGCGAGATGGCCGACGAGCTCGGCGTGTCCGGCGTGGCCGACACCCCCGCCGAATTGCTCGAACACTACAGCAATCCGTCGTTCGGCGTCATCCCCGAGGGCCCGGCGCTCGACGGCCCGCCCCCCACGCCCAACACCCCCGGCTACTTCCAGGTCCCCCAATACCTCGCCCAAGTCCCCGAACCCGGCAGCCTGGCGCTCCTAGCCCTCGGCGCCCTGCCCCTCCTCCGCCGCCGGGCGCGGAATCACTCCGCGTAAGCCGATCGCCACGAACCAATGAAACTCCGAACGCCCACGGAACTCGTTCCGTGGGCGTTCGCGTTCGGGTTGCTCCACCTCACTTGAACGTCCGACGCCGCGACGTCTCCCGCACCGCGACCACGCCCGGGTGCTGTAGTTTCTGCTCCGTCGTGATCGCGTAGAACCGCTCGGTCACCGCGTCGGTCGACCCGATCGCGCGCGCGCCGTACTGCTTCCCGACCTCGCCCGCCACCACCGACGGCACCGGGAACGCGCCCAGCCCCGCCTGCCCGAAGCTGTACATCATCGCCGAGTCCTCGAACTCCGCCTCCACCCGCGGGGCCACCCGCCGCGCGTCAAACCACAGGTCCAGCGCGCGCCGCAGCGCCGTGTTGTCCGTCGGCAGCAGCAGCGCCTGCCCGTCCAACGACTTGGGGAACCCGCGCCGCAGTTTTTCGGCCGCGTCCGGCGTCGCGAAGAACGTCACCCCGCACTCGCCCAGCAGGTGGTTGAACCCGCGCACGTGCACGCCCGCGCCGATCGGCGCGTCACTGAGCACCATGTCCAGCCGGTGCGCCGCCAGGTCCATCAAGAGCCGGTCGACCTTGTCCTCCCGGCACACCAGCCGCACGGCCGGCGCCTCGAGTCGTAGCGCCGGCTCCAGCAGCACCCGCGCCAGCGCCTTGGGGATCGCGTCCGTGATCCCGACCGCCAGCCGCACCGCCCGCCCCGCCGGCTGCCGCTCGACCGCGTCCAGCAACTCGCGCCCCAGCGCGAAGATGTCCGCCGCGTACCCGTACACGACGCGCCCGGCGTCCGTCAGCACCAGCCGCCCGCCCGTCCGCTCGAACAGCCGCCGCCCGATCGCCCGCTCGAGCGCCTTGACCTGCAAACTGATGCTCGGTTGCGACACCCCCAGCTCCTCGCTCGCGCGCACGATGCTCCCCTCCCGCGCGACCGCCCAGAAGTACAGCAGATGGTGGTAGTTCAGCCACTTGAACGAGTTTGAATTTTTCAAAGACATCGATCCAAACATTGTAATGGCCTAAGCCGTCCGATTCACCTACTATGCGGCACCGAACAACGACGGAGGCCACCCCCATGCTCACACCCTATCGCACAGACCTGCCGCCCGTGCCCGCCTAGCCGCGCCGCACGTCGCCCACCTTGCTCGGGATTCCCGTTCCACGTCACACACCCGTTTAGCCGCGACCCGTAGGGCAAGCGTCAGCGCCGCCCGCAGGGGAGCGCGTTGCCGTCGCTCGCGCAATCGGAATCGATTCGCGCGCCACGCACCCGACCACGGGTAAGGCCTCACGGCCGTACCCATGCAGGCGCGTCCGCGCGCCGACATCGCTCGTTCGACCAGAAAGGACCTTCTCCCATGATCGCCCAATCCGAAATCACCGTCACCGAAACCGACCTCGCCCGCCTCCGCGAAATGACGCGCGACCTGCGTGCCAACAAGCACCCCCTCCGCCAGTACGCGGCCGGCCTCGAGGACGAACTCGCCCGCGCCCGCATCATCCCCGCCGCCGGCGTCCCCCCGGACGTCGTCACCATGAACTCGCGCGTCCGCATCCGCGACCAGCGCCGCCGGTCCACCGAGATCCTCACCCTCGTCTACCCGCGCGACGCCAACGGGGTCGACGGCCGCGTCTCGATCCTCGCCCCCCTCGGCCTCGCCCTCCTCGGCGCCCGCGCCGGCGACACGATCAGCTGGGTCGTCCCCGCAGGCCTCCGCACGTTCATCGTCGATGCAGTTCTCTACCAACCCGAATCCGCGGGACATCGGCACCTCTGACGCGCCCGCCGCTCGCGGATTAACGACTTCACCCCCTACGCCCCGAAAGGAGCCGCCCGTGCTCGCCACCCAACGCCT
Organism: Tepidisphaeraceae bacterium; assembly: GCA_035459845.1. Taxonomy (GTDB): domain Bacteria; phylum Planctomycetota; class Phycisphaerae; order Tepidisphaerales; family Tepidisphaeraceae; genus DASPKW01. Next base: position 3,929 of record DATHXE010000757.1, read on the forward strand.
CATCTCCGCTCAGGACCACTCCCGCATCCTCACCGCCGTCGACGGCGCGCGCAACGCGTGGTCGACCTACGCCCCTTACCTCGATTTCTTCCGGAACGAGCTCCGTCGGGCGCGCCCGCTCCCGACGCCGCTCGTCCCGCCCGACGTCATCACCATGAACAGCAGGTTCACGCTGGCCGATCCCGAGACCGGCGAGGCGACCTGCCACACCCTCGTCTACCCCGACGACGGCGCTCCCGAGGCCGGCCGGCTGTCCGTCCTCAGCCCCATGGGCGCGGCCCTGCTCGGCGCCCGCGTCGGCCAGACCGTCTGCTGGCCCGGCCCCGACCGCCCCGGCGTCGCCACCGTCCGCCGACTCCTCTACCAACCCGAGTCCGACGGCGACGCGGACCTCTAAACCGCCCCGGATCCGTTCATCCTTCATCCTTCAACTACCTCGAGGAGGTGAATCATGTACCACAACGACCCCATCATCATCACCCAGCCCGACCTCCTGCGCCTCGGCCACCTGCTGGCGCACTACCTCCCGACCTGGCCCTACCTCCGCACCCTCGAGCGGCGCCTCGCCGACGCCCGAGTCGTCCCGCCGGACGCCGTCCCGCCCGACGTG
>DATHXE010000758.1:0-6181 GCA_035459845.1 Tepidisphaeraceae bacterium
GCCTGAGCAGCGGGGAGCTCAAGTTCTCGTTCCGCTCCAAGAGCGAGGTCGTGCCGTACGAGCACGACCCGCGCGCGTTGTTCGGCCGGATGTTCCGCGGGCGCACGCCGGTCGTGCCGAACTGGTCGAAGCGGGCCGCCAACCTCGCCCAGACGGTCCGCGCGTCCGCCACGCGCGACAGCTACGACCAGAGCGTGATCGACCTCGTGCGCGACAGCACCAGCAGCTTGCAGCGGCGCATCGGCAAGGCCGACCAGCAGCGACTCGACGAGTACCTGGCCAGCGTCCGCTCGATCGAGAAGCGCATCGAGATCATGGAGCAGCGCCTGCTGCTGGATGCGCTCGACGCCAAGAACCCGGGCCCGTCGAAGCCGAACATCCCGGCGGGGATCACCGCCGAGAGCGACTGGCGCTGGGGCAACGCCGACTTCGAGATCCGCAAGGACCCGGACCGCCACGCCGAGTACATCGGCCTCGTGTCCGACCTGATGGTGCTCGCGTTCCAGACCGACACGACGCGCGTCTGCACGCTCGCCGTCGGCTCCGACGAGGCAATGTTCCACGGCGTCGTGACGGTCGGCTACGAGCGGCACAGCCACACGATCGAGCACCAGGGCAACGCCGGCCGACCCGAAGACGCCGACCCGATCTCCCGCGAGGGCTGCCGGCAGATCCACGCGTGGTACACGAACCTGTTCGCCGAGATGGTGCGGAAGATGAAGGCGATCGACGAGGGCGGGAGCAAGCTGCTCGACAACACGATGCTCCTGTACACGTCGTACATGGCCGACGGCGGGCACGGCACGCACAACTACCCCGCGCTGCTCGTCGGCAACGCCCAGGGCACGCTCAAGACCGGGCGGCAGGTCAGCTTCCAGAAGGACACGCCGGTCGCCAACCTGTACACCGAAATGCTCGACCGGATGGGCGTGAAAACCGACGGCGGGTTCGGCAACGCCCGCACGTCCGGCAAGGCCGCATACAACGGGCGCCTGCCCGGGCTGGGGGCCGCGTGAGCAAGTTCGTCGCCGTCGGGCACAACGGGCTGCGCGTCACGTCGGCCGACGGGGTCACGTGGGACAAGCCGCAGGTCGGCAAGGAGGGCGAGACGTACCGCGCCGTCGCCTACGGCAACGGCGCGTTCGCCGCGGTCGGCGGGTTCGGGTGGGGCGACCAGCTCATGGCCGTCAGCCCCGACGACGGCGCGACGTGGCGGGTCTCGGTCAAGACCAAGCAGACCAACTACCGGAGCGTCGTGTTCGGCAATGGCAAGTTCCTCGCGATGGCCGGCGACCCTGCGCAGGTCGGCGACGCCCGCCCGGTCGTCGCCACCAGCACCGACGGCGCGACGTGGACGGACGCCAAGCGCATCAGCGGCAAGTGGCTGATCCGGCGGATCGTGTACGGCAACGGCACATTCGCCGGCGTGGGCGACCGCGGCCGCCGCAGCGTCTCGCCCGACGGGCTGGAGTGGAAGGACGCGCCCGACATGAAGCCCGTCGACACGCTCGCCGACATCGCGTTCGGCAACGGCGTGTTCGTCGGCGTCGGCATGCACGGCCTGCGCACGTCGTCCCGCGACGGCCTCAAATGGTCGCCGGGGCAGATCGGCAAGGAAGGCGAGCACCTCAACAGCGTCGTCTTCACCGGCGGGAAGTTCGTCGCCGTCGGTTTGGGCGCGACGTGGACGTCGCCAGACGGCGAGAAGTGGGAGCGCACGCCCAACACCAACGCCCCCCTGTCGTGCGTCGTCGGCGGGGGCGCCTTCATCGGCACCGCGTGGCGCGGCCGGATCCTGCGGTCGACGGACGCGGTCGCCTGGACCGAGGTCGCCAAGTGCCCGCACCACATCGAGTGCGTGGTGTTCGGCGGGAAGTAACCCGTCCCGCTCAATCCACGCGAACCCTGCGGCGCACGCCGGTCTGGCGCTCGCAGACGTGCCCCTCGAGCGCGCGGATGTAGTGGGTCATCAGGTGGTCCGTGACCCCTTCGAGGAAGCTCTTGCCGCGCGTGGCGATCGCCCGCGCGACCGCGTGCCGGTGCCACGGCTCGACGTCCGGGTCGAGCGAGATCGCCCCGTCCCGGTCGATGTAAACGAACGTCTTCACGTGCCCGTAGCACCGGACCTTGCCCGCCAGGCGCTTGAGCATGGCGAGGACCCTTTCGTTCGTGAGCCGCGGCTTGTCGGGCAGCCACCGGGCGGGCGACGCCAGCGGCATCTCGGGCACGAGGTCGAGCCGGTTGACGACCCGGTACGTCGGCAGCGTGTACCCCGCGCAGAACGCCGGGTCGCCGCACCGCGGGGCGCCGAAGGTGTAGGTCGCGACCGGCGGCCGCCCGGCCTTCGCCAGCCGGCACGCCGCCAGCACCGACAACGCCCCGCCCATCGAGTGGCCGGTCAGGAACAACGGCTTGCCGCGCGCCGCGTCGAGGACCGACTCGACCGCGCCCCAGGACCGCCTCAGCACGGAACTGAAGCCGCGGTGCACGCGCCCGTCGTACTCCCCGCACTCGACGAGTCGCACCAGCGCGTCCGTCAGCCAGTTTGGGAGCGTCAGCGGCTCGGTCCCGCGAAACGCGAGGACGGCGTGCGTGTCGCACAGGCCCAGGAAACCGCGCGCCCGCGTCACCCGGTGCCGGAACGCGACCGCCTTCAGGCCCAGCCGCTCGGCGGCGCCGGCCGCCGGCGCGCGGTCGTACGCCACGTCCGCCGCGTGCGCCAGGTAAAGCGCGTTCGCGCGGTTGAAGTCCGGATCGTCGGGATGGAACGGGAGCGGCACGGCGTCCATTGCAGCATCCCGACGCCCATCCGGCAACACGAATTCACCCGACCCACTGCCGGATCATCCCGTCCACCCACGGCCCGACCGTCGCGCCCAGCGAGTACACCCACAGCGCGCAGACGATCCCCGTGAACACGTCCATCGTGTAATGCGCGCGGAGGATCAGCACCGTCACCGCTTCGAAGAGCGCGATGGCCAGACCCAGCGCCAGGCCCCACGGCCCCCAGTGCCCGGCCAGCGTGCACGCTCCGTAGACGGCGATGGCCGTGTGGCCCGAGAAGAACAGGTCGTTGGCGGTACCGTACGTGACCAGCACGGCCGGCACCCCCGGGTAGCGCCAGACCATGCCCGCCGGCGCGGGGAGCGGGCAGAGCATCTGGCAGATTTGCCGGAGCGCGAAGACCATCACCAGCCCGACGTACGGGCGGATCGATTCGCCGAAGATCGCCGCCCCGAGCAGGTACGCGCCGAGCAGGTCGATCACGAGCGACGAGATGATCAGGAGCCGGTTGCCGGCGGCCACGTTGGTCGCGTACCGCGCGTGCAGGCGGGCGGTCATCTCGTGGATGCCGTCGGTCAGCGGCACCTCGTGCGCGACCTTCGGCACGCGCTTGCCGAGCACCGCCTGCGACCAGTACCAGACGACGATGCCCGCGACGACGAGCGCGACGCGCACGCCGACCACGGGCCACGGGGCCATCGAAAGGACGAAAGTCATGAAATGGGCTCCCCAGTTGGAATCCCGAGCATCGTTCGCAGTTGTCCGTCGATCGCGACCATCAGTGGGTCCGCCTCGCCGCGCGCCTCCCGGCCGGTGCTCACCTCGATCGCGTCGCCGACCGTCAGGGTCACCTCCGTCGGCCCGTGCACGGTGATCTTGCCGGTCAGGTCTTCCTCGAACCGCTCGACCGTCTCCATCAGGCGCGGCTTGCACGTGACGTCGGCGACGTAGTCGGGCGGGTAGTGATACAACTGCTGGGCGAGGTCCGCGTCTTCCAGGTGCCGCCAGCGGCGCGCCTTCTCGGCCTCGTCCAGGTCGCCCTTGATCAGGTCCGGCAGGATCGCCGCGCGGAGCCGCTTCACACGCGCCACGACGTGGCCGTCGGCATTGCCGTTCGCCCACTCGGCCTCCATCGGCGTCAAAATCGCGCCGGTCAGCCGGTCGATCCGCTCGGGGATCGTCCCCTCCTGCGTCCGCCCGAGGTACTGGAGTTCCTTCAGCGCCAGCAATCCCGCCCCGACCTTTCGGACGCGCTCCTGTAGCGGCAACTCGCGGCTCGGGCGCCAGGTCAGGCGGGTCTCAATTTCGTCGAGCACCTTCGCCGCCGCCGCGTCGACGTCGTACTTGAACGCGTACCGCACCGCCACCGGGTGGACGACGACCTTCTTCCCGTCCTTCGCGCGCTTCTTGGCCGCCTGCCGGGCAATCAGCGCCGTCCCCTCGAGCATCGGGGCGATGCGGTCGTTGGTGCGCGAGATGTGCCCCTCGGGGAAGATCACCAGCGGGCGGACGGCCGACTCGAGGATCTCGATCGACGTCTGCACGGCCTGCTTGTCCATCCCCTCGCGGTAGATCGAGAACGCGCCGGCCCGGCGGAGCAGGAACGCCTTGAACTTGCTTTCCATGAACAGGTGCGCGCTGGCGACCACGAAGAACGGCTGGCCGACCTCGCGCGCGAGCGTGCTGAGGATGAACGGGTCCTCGTCCCGGCAGTGGTTGGGCGTGACCAGGATGCCGTGCCCGGCGGCGATCGACGCGCGGAGTTTGTCGGCGCCCGTGATGTCGACCTTGGCCGTCCCGAACCGCTTCCGCAGGAACCGCCGAAAGTACAGGTTGAGCACGCGGGGCCAGAGCGTCCCGTGATACGGGGGCACCGGGACGTACGGCTTGTCGGAGACGACGGAGTTCATACGCGGGGCATCATCGCCGCGCGGCCGATCGGACACCAGCCGAGCCCGCTGCCCGGTTCAGGGCAGGATCGCGAACACGCGCGCGGGAAAGCCCGACCCGCCGCGCGGCTTCGGGAACGAGACGACCACCAGCGCCCCCGCCTCCGGTACCTTGTCGAGGTTTGCGAGCATTTCGATCTGGTAGCGGTCCCGGTGCAGGATGTAGCTCTCGCACGAGTAGTCGCCCTTGCTCGTCGCCACGCCCGGGTCCGTGTCCGTCGGCTCGTGGCCCGAGGCGGTGATGCGTCGCTCCTCGTAGAGATACTCGAGCACCGCCATGCTCCACCCCGGGTAGTGCGCGACGCCGGCGGCGTCCTTGTTGGCCATCGCCTTGGGGTCGGGCCAGCGCTTGCTCCAATCGGTGCGCATCGCGACGAACGCGCCTGCGGGGATCGGTCCGTGCCGCTGCTCCCACGCGCGGACGTCGTCCATCGTCAGCACGTAATCGGGGTTCGCGGCGACCTTCTCGTGCACGTCAATCACGACCAGCGGCAGGAACATTTCCCTGGGCGGAATCTGATCCACCGTCCGCAGCCCCTTGGCGAAGTGGGCCGGCGGGTCGACGTGCGTCCCCCACTGCCCGACGTGCGCGAACCGCTCGGCGAAGAACCCGTGGCCCATCCTGCCCTTGCCGGGCTCGTAGTCGTAGATCAGTTCGCGCGTTTCATCGGGAAAACCCGGCCAGTGCGGAATGCCCGGGCCGAAGGCGTGGGTCAGGTCGACGTAGGTCCGGTCGCGCAGCTGATCCCGGTACACGGCCCACAGCGACGGCGTGCCGGTAGACCGTGCGGCGTCCGCCGTTCCAGCCGTGCACCCGCCGCCGACGAACCCCGCCACCGCGATGATCCCGATGCAAATCGCGCGCGTCATCGAACCTCCCGTGTGACGTCGGCATCGTAACACGCCGGGAACGACGAGGGGGTGCTGCGCACGTCGCGTACAACGTCGGGCGGCGCCTTCTGTAGCTCTCGGCGATGACGATGCCGCGTCGCCTCTGCACGTTCGCAGCCCTGCTTCTCGCCGCGACCTCGGCCACCCGCGCCGCGGACGTCGTGGAGGTCCTCCCGCTCACGGGCCGCATCCTCCTCGTCCACCTCGACGAGGGCCACGTCGTCCACCACAAGTTGGGCGAGCCCCGCGCTAACGAGCCCGTCGTCGCCGTCCCGCTCGACGTCGCCCTCGCGTCCGAGCCGGGCACGTACGCCCTGACGTCCGCGGACGACGCCGCCTACGCGACCGCCAGGCAACCCCTCGACGTCGGGCGAAAGTCCAAGGGCACCGACTTTTCCTGGGCGATCGACTGGGTCGCCAAGCGGGAGAACCGCGAGCCCGCCAAGCCGCATCACGCCAAGGAGCACTGGCTGTACCTCACCCTGCCCGCCCCCCTCGCGCCCGGCAAGACGTACACCCTCTCCACGGGCGGGCTCGCCAGGAACGGCGCGACGTTC
>DATHXE010000759.1:0-2832 GCA_035459845.1 Tepidisphaeraceae bacterium
GGAACGACCTTACGGTCGCCCTCGCGGGCGGCCTTCTTCATCCCGGGAATCTGCTCGGCCGGGTCGTCGCCGTAAATGTTGGGCTTGGGGCCCTGTCCGCCACACGAGACGCACGCGCAGGCCAGCCCTAACGCGAGTCCCAGACTGAACTTGGCTGGCACGGATCGGGTCATGGAAAACAACGCGCGCGGCGCGCGAGACACGTGGGTCATTATCGGCACGTCGCACCGGCTTCTGCACAAGCAACGGCCCGGACGTCAATTACGTCGCGCCTCGGCGCGCCGGGGCGGCGTTCCCGTGCCCGCGCTCCTTCCCGTCGGTCAGTTCCACCGTATCGCCCATCGCATCGTGCAGGTAGGCCATCTTGGTAACGATCAGGAAGCACGCCAGCAGCGGCGCGGCCAGCGCCAGCCCCAGTGCCCCCGCCAGCAGCGCCAACAGCACCTGCACGGCGATCAGCAGGGCCGGCGGGGCATCGACCGCGCCCTTTTGCAGCAGCGGGAGGAGCAGGTAACCCTCGATCCCTTGGAGCACGACGTAAAAGATCGTCACGTACAGCGCCTTCTGCGGGTCGTCCACGAGGGCCAGGAGCACGGCCGGCAGGAAGGAGATGAACGGCCCGAAGTTGGGGATGAAGTTGAAGATCGCCGCGAGGAGGCCCAGGGTGAGGGCGAGCGGGACGCCGATCAGCCACAGGCCGACCGCGGTCGCGACGCCGATCAGCACCATGTCGACGACCTGCGCGATCAGCCACCAGCGGAGGGTGACGCCGCACTCGCCCAGGATCTCGCACACGCGCCCGCGCCACGGCGGCGGGAACAGGACGGACAGGCCGGTCATGTAAAGCCGGGGCTGGGCCGCGAGGTAGATGCCCAGGAAGACCACGATCACCAGGTACGCGACGACGTTGAACGCGGAGGTAAGGAACGTGGTCCCGCGGCGGATCACCTGCTCGGGCACCTCGGAGCCGCCCTTGCCCTGCTTCGACTCGTCCCACGGGTTGAGCGAACTGGCGGTGTCGAGCAGTTGCTTTCCCCACGGCTGCTGCTGGACTTTCGCCTCGAGCTTGGCCCAGGCCTCTGGGAGTTTCTTACGCAGTTCGACCGCCTGGCTCACCAAGCTGGGCCAGACGAGCATTCCGACCCCCACGAACAGTCCGACCAGCGCGACGACCGTCACCCCGAGCGACCACCCGACCGGCAGGCGGGTGAGCTTGTGCAGGCCTACCGCGAGGCTGCGGAGCATGACCGCCAGCAAGACGCCGGCAAACCCGAGCAGCAGGACCTTGATGCCGTACCAGAGGAGCAGCGCGATCGCCAGGGCGATCAACGTGACGACGACCGCGATGACGACGCGGCGAGTGTAGGAGATGTCCGAACGCGGCTCAGCCATGCCGGGAGCCTAAGGGCGCACCCCTTCGGAGCGGAACGGTCAAAGCCGCATCACCCACGGGCCGTGGCACTTAAGTGCCACGGCCCGCGTGCTCGGACGGCGCGTGCTACTTACGGCGGACGCGGGCGCGTATAATCCCGTCCCATGTCGTACACCGTGCTGGCGCGAAAATACCGGTCGCGGGACTTCGACGAGGTGGTCGGGCAGGACCACGTCGCGCGGACCCTCAAGCGCGCGATCGAGTCCGGGCGGGTCGCCCACGCGTTTTTGTTCACCGGGACGCGCGGGACGGGCAAGACGTCGACGGCGCGCATTTTGGCCAAGGCGCTCAACTGCGAGAAGTCGGACGCGCCGACGACCAAGCCGTGCGGGCAGTGCGAGAGCTGCCGGGCGATCGCCCGGGGCGACGACATCGACGTGATCGAGATCGACGCGGCGAGCAACACGGGCGTCGACAACGTCCGCGACATCATCGAGAACAGCGCCTACCGCCCGGCCCGCAGTCGCTTCAAAGTGTACATCATCGACGAAGTGCACATGCTGTCGAAGGCGGCGTTCAACGCGCTGCTCAAGACGCTGGAGGAGCCGCCCGAGCACGTCAAGTTCATCCTGGCGACGACCGAGGTCGAGAAGGTCCTCCAGACGATCCTGAGCCGGTGCCAGCGGTACGACTTCCGGAATATCCCGACGCGGGAGATCGCCGGACATTTGGCCGACATCGTCAGGCAGGAGGGAATCGAGGCCGACCCGGACGCGCTGATGCTGGTCGCCAAGGCCGGGGCGGGGAGCATGCGGGATTCGCTGTCGCTGCTGGACCGGTTGCTGAGCGTGGGCGAGAAGCGCGTGACGGTCGAGATGATCGAGCAGCTTTTGGGCCTGCCCAAGGCGCAGCTGATGTTCGACCTGGCGCAGGTAATCGGCACGGGCGACGTGAAGTCGACGCTCGAGCAGACGGCCGCCATGATCACGCGCGGCCTGAGCTCGGACGCGCTGGTGGCGTCGCTGGTCGATCATTTGCGCAACCTGCTGATCTTGCGGACGTGTGGGCCCGAGTCTGAGCTGGTCGAGGTGCCGGGGCTGTCGCTCAAGGACCTGGCCGCGCAGGCGAACCGCTTCGACCCGGTAAGCCTGACTCAGGACATCACGATCCTGGAAGAGCTGCGGCGGTTCATGCGGCAGAGCCAGAGCGGGCGGGCGCTGCTGGACGCGACGCTGGTCCGGCTGGCGCTGGCGGAGCAGTTCACGCCAATCCCGGAGTTGCTGGCGCGCGTGGGGGCGGGCGCGGCGGGGGGCGACGGGCAAAAAAAAAAGTCCGGTGAAGTAGTTGGAGAAAGAGGTGGGGGGATGGGGAGAGGGGGGGATGGGGAGAGCGCGGTCGTGAGCGCGTTTCGCGCGCCGCCCGCAGTTGTGAACACGGCACCGACAACCCCATTTAGCCGC
>DATHXE010000760.1:0-5007 GCA_035459845.1 Tepidisphaeraceae bacterium
AGCCCCGTCAGGTCCAGCGTCACCCGCCGGATCAGCGCCGCCCGCCCCGCCTCGTCCGCCGGCGCCAGCCGTTCCTTCTCCAGCCGAGCCAGCACGAACGCGTCGGTCCCGTTACGCCCCCACGCCGTCCGAGGCTTCGGCAGATCCCGCCTCACGATCGGCCCAAACGCCCAGTGCTCGCCCCACTCCGCCCCCTGCTCCACCCACCGCCGGATCGTCTCCACCTGCTTGGCCGTCAGCTTCCGGTTCGAGTCCGGCGGCGGCATCAGGTCGTCTTCGTCATTCGTCGTGATCCGCCGAACCAGCTCGCTCTCCCCCGCCTTCCCCGGCACGATCAGCGGCTTTCCGTCCACAACCTTGAACGCCCCCTCCTTCGTGTCCACCCGCAGCTTCGCCTTCCGCCCCTGCTCGTCAGGCCCGTGGCAGTGGTAACACGCGTCCGACAGGATCGGCTGCACGTCCCGCGCGAAGTCCACGCGGTCGGCCGCACCCACCTGCAGCGAGAGCAACCCCAGCGCAATCCCAGCAAATAGTCTGATCGAAATGAATCGCATCGATTACCGAGTTCCGACCCAAACCCCCCTTTAGCCGCCGAGCTTGCTCGGCGCGTCTAACGGCGCCGAACCCTCTACCACTCATTGATACGCCAACACACAGGACGTGTTTTCTGCACCGAACCGTCATCCGAACCAGAAAGTGCTGAGCATTCCGCAGCCTCCCTACGAGGCCGGACATCTGTCGCGCTTTCTCTGCGCCCCCTCCGCGCCCTCCGCGTCCCTGCGGTGAATCCCCGCTTCCCTCAAGACCCTCTCGCCAAAAAGAAAAACACGAAGAACAACACCAGCCCGATCACCACCCCCACCACCGTGTAGATCGCGATCCCCGCCGCGTTCGACTGCCCCGTCTTCCCGTTGAACTGGTGACTGCACGCCGCGCACTTGTGGTGGTTCAGCAGCTTCGGCCCCAGCACCCCGCCCCACCACGTGAACTTCATCCGGCTCGCCGCGTACTGCCCGCACCGCGGACACAGCACCCCCGTCCCCGGCCCCCCGTTCGGCGACGCGTACCCCAGCGGCTGCTGCCCGTACGGCGGTTGCCCGTACCCCGGCGGCGGCGGATACATCCCCGGCGGCTGGGGCGGCGCCCCGTACGGCCCCTGCGGTGGCTGCGGCGGATACGGCGGTTGACCCTGCGGCGGGAACGGTGGCGGCGTGCTGCTCATACAAAAAAGCCTACCACGTGCCCCGCAACTTCCCAATCAATTCCCGCGCAAAAGAATGCCCACGGAGCTCGCTCCGTGGGTTCTTCTCAAATCTCAACAAATCTCACTTCACAGGCGCAGGCGCCGGTGCCACAGGCGCAACCGCAGGCTTCGGCTTGATCGCCGACACCCACGCGTTCGCCCGCCCGATCGTCCCGTCTTCCGCCCGGATCGTCCGCGCCAGCGCCTCGCTCGCCTCGACGAGTTCCGACGCCGTTGCCAGCGAATACATCCGCTCGAACACCTCGCGCGCCTCGGCCACCCGGTCGGCCATCAGCAGCAGGTTCCCGCGCCCCATCAGGCTCTGGTAATCCTCGCCGGTCATCTTCGACAGCGCCGCCTCGTACTTCGCCGGGTCGACCTTGATCGACTCCAGTACGGTGCTCCTCGCGCCCTTCGCCGTCCGCACCGACTCCGGCGCCCCGCCCTCGCCCGCCGGCGCAGCCGCGCCCGCCATCTGCTCTTCGCGGAACTTGTTGAAGCTCTCCTTGTCCTTCGGCCGCGCCGCGTTCAGCGTCTCGGCCACCAGCAGGATCGCCTCGCTCGTCCCCTGCATCGTCGACACGTTGAACAGGCTCTTGGCCGCCTGCAGCGCCTCGTCCGCCTTCCCCGCCGCCAGCAACGCCCGCACCCGCGCCTGCGCGAACCCCTCCAACGCCCGCGTGTCGTGCGGGACCGTCACGGTCCCGTACCACGCCAGATCGATCGCCTCATCGAAGTGCTTGCCCGTCTGCAGCGCCTTGAACGCCTGCGCCCGCAGGTCGAGCACGCGCGCCGGCTGGCTCGCGATCCGCTCCTTGAAATGCTCGATCGCCCCCTTCCGCACCTCCGCGTCCTCGCTCGCGAACCGGTTCAACAACTCCGTCGTCCCCACGTTGTCGATCGTCCGAACCTTGCCGCTCCCCCGCCCGCTCCCGTCCCCCGCTCCGCCCGGTTTCGGCTGCGCGCCCGCCGCGCCCGCCACGCCCAGCGTCACCCCCGCCACCAACACCGCCGTCCGCCATGACATCTGACCGATCAACATCTCGTGTTCCTCCGCCAACAGTGGGGCAGACATTCCTGTCTGCCCCGAACTCCCGTTCATCCACTTCACCCCGTCAACTTTGATTCAGATTCTTCTTCTCTGCGCCCCCTCTGCGCCCTCCGCGTCTCTGCGGTGAATCTCCTTCGGCACGAAGCTCACCGGGCCTCCGCCCCCTCCCGCACGCTCGAGTGCGCCTCGCTGCCCGCCTTCGACGGCGTCGCCTTCTCCGCGCCCGTCGCCTCCTCGACCATCGCCGGAATCTTCGGCACCGCCGCCTCGCGTATCGACACCGGCACGAACTCCGCTTGCGCCGACCGCACCCACGGCAACCGCGACTCGGCCACCACCATCGCGTCCGGCTTCCGCGGGTCCGGCATCCGCTTGATGCTCGGCATCACCGCCTCGTACAGTCGCACGGCGCGCTCGCCCGGCTTCACCCGCGCCCACGGCACGCCCGCCGACGCCAGCGCCGTCTCGATCGGCTCGTCCACCGCCACCCGCCGAGGAAACTTCGCCGGCAGCGATGCCTCGGCCAGTTTAAGCGGAGTCGTCCCACCCGTCCCCGGCAGTGCCACCTGCTTCCACGGCACCGCCGCTGCCCCCACCAGCACCTCTTCGGGATCCTTCAAATTCAGCGTCCACGGCAGCTGCGCCAGCGGCACACGCCGCCGCGCCCGCACCGCCGTCACGATCCGCTCATCCCCCACCGACCACCCCGGCGCGCCCCCCGACTTCCGGGGGCTCACTTGGTCGTAAACGAGATATCCGAGGTACCCGACCATGCCGAGAACGCACAGCAGGGCGACCATCGCGGCGACGAATTTACGGACGGCGCTCAACGCAATTCACCTCACACGCCCGCGCGGCTCAGCCCGGGTCAATCGCAATACCGCCCATCCCCCGGCCCGTTGTCGAGGCGCACCGCACGCCAGGAGCAATCGCTCCGAATCGCTACTTTTGACTTCGACTACATAAGGAGCTCAGTTCATCGCCGCGCGCCGGCGCGCGATGTAATCGCGCACCTCCGTCGCCCGCTCCGTCCTCGTCTTGATCAACTTCCGCGCCCTAGCCCTCGCCCACCGCTTCCACGCCCACCGCGCCGCCAGCGCGATCGCCCCGTACTTCACCACCGCGCCCTTCGCCGACCCGCCCTCGCCCTCGCGCGCCAGCGCCGGCCGCGGCTGCCACCCGCCCGTCGGCAGCGGCGGTCCAGACGTGCCGGGCGAGCCCGGCTTCGACGACCCCTCGCCCGGCGCGGTCGTCGCGTCGCTTCCCTGCGCCGCCGCCACCTTCCGCGTGAAGTCCCGCTCGCCCGGCTGAACCCCCAGCACCTCGAAGTCGATCACGCTGTTCAGCTCCGCCCCGATCAGCAGCACGACCGCCGTCAGGTAGAAGAACAGCAGCAAAATGATCGCCCCGCCCAGCGCCCCGTACGTCTTGTTAAAGCTCCCGAAGTTCGACACGTAGAACCCGAACCCCACCGCCAGCAGCGCCGCCACCACCACCGTGAAGATCGCGCCCGGCGACACCGCCTGCCACTTCTGCTTGATGCTCGGCCCGAAGTAGTAGATCAGCGACACCGTCACGAACGCCAGAGCGCCCGCCACCACGTACCGCAGGATGTTCACCAGCCACACGCCCAGCGTTCCGAGCGAACCCTGTTTCGCCAGGTACTCGACGATCGCCGTCCCGATCGGCAGCAAGAACAGCACCGTGAGGATCAGCAGCGCCGTCGCCACCGTCAGCCCGATCGCCACCAGCCGCTGCTTGATGAATCCGCGCTCGCACGTCACGTAGTACGCCTTGTCGAGCGCGCTCATCGTCATCGTCATCCCCCCGCTCGCCCCCCACAGCGCCAGGATCAACCCGACGCTGAGCAATCCCCCCTGTGGCTTGGTCATCACCTCTTTGACGCTGTTCACCAGCATCTGCGACCCCTCGCCCCCGCCCAGCCCCGTCATGGCGGCATTGTTGATCTCCATTATCGCCCGGTCCTTTACGTTCCCCGGCAGGTAAGGGGCCAGGGTCAGCATGAAGATCAGGAACGGGAAGATCGCGAAGATCCACGCGTAAGCCAGCGCCGACCCCCACGTGAACACGTCGTCCTTGGTCACCTCGGCCCACGTCTTCTTCGCCAGGCCCATCACGCCGATCTTTTTGACCACCACCGGCACGTCTTTGATGCTCGCCATGCCGTGGTGGCACGCGAACCGCGTGCCGGATCACACAAGGCAACGGCCCCAACTGCTTTCATCCTTCATCCTTCCTACTTCATCCTTCGACCTGTACAATCGTTTCCCCACCCCGAAGAGGAGACCGCCGCCATGAGCCTGCAGATCCGCCTCACTCATTCCCTCGGCGAGAGTCTGATCGAGCTCCAGCCGCGCGGCGCAGATCAGGCGAACGTGGTCGGGCGGTCATCGGGGGCGCAGGTTTCCGTGCCGTCGGCGTCGGTGGGTAAACAGCACTGTCTCCTGTTCGTGCACGATGGCCGGTGGGTCGTCCAGGACGCCAGCTCGCAGGCGGGCACTTATCTCAACGGCGAGCGCATCACCGAACCGTCGTACCTGAACACGGGCGACATGATCACGCTGGGCGGCGGGAGCAACGCCCCGTCCGTCGTGATCGACCCGCACGGCATCGGCGTCTCGGAGGAAGATGCCGCCCAGCCCGCCGCCGTCGCCCACGTCCCCCAACCCGCCGCCGCCGCTCTGCCGCAACC
>DATHXE010000761.1:0-10554 GCA_035459845.1 Tepidisphaeraceae bacterium
GTCGCCCGGCCGCTGGTGCGGAGTGAGCTGGAGTACACGGCGCGGCCGCAACCGATGCTTCTAATGGATGCGGGGGACGAGCTGGGGGATCGCCTGTTCGTCGACCAGTCGGTCGTGCGGACGACCATCAAGATCGAGACGGCGGACGTGTCGCTGGAGTAGCGCGCGTCACACGTTCACGGGAAACCCCGCGGAACGAGTTCCGTGGGTTGCCGCGCGCGTAGCGGCGACTATCAACCGAAGCACAGAACCCACGGAACAAGTTCCGTGGGCTTTCCGGCGCGCCTTCTCAATCCCGGTGTCGGTAGCTAATCCACCCCGCGCCGCCGCGCCTTCACGTCGCTCCGGCGCTTCTTGCTTTGCAGGCGCCGCTCGCGCGCCCCGCGCGACGGCTTGGTCTTCTTGCGCTTGCGCGGCTCGGGGACGGCCTGTGCGATCAGTGCCCGCAGGCGGTCCAAAACCGCGGTCCGGTTCCCCTCCTGCGTCCGCTCGGTCTCGGCGACGATGGACAACTCGCCGGCGGCGGTCAGGCGCGACCCGGCTAACTTCCGAAGCCGATCGAAGGCGCTGGGCGACAGGCCGACGATCGCGGCCAGCGGCACCCAGAGCTGGGCCTTGGTGTTGACCTTGTTGACGTTTTGTCCGCCGGGCCCGGAACTTCGGGCGTACTGGATGCGGAGCGACGGCTCAGTGGTCCAGACGCCGTGACCGAGGTCGACGCGCGTGCCGGTGGGCTCGGGCGGGGGTTTGGGGGCGTCGGGTGCGGGAGGATGGGCGGGCGGGTCAATCATCGTTGCGTCCGGGGCCGGCGACGGGCCTGGTCGCGGTCGGCCCGGTCGACGGGGCCGGGCCGTTGCGAGCCGGCGGCGTGCCTTGCTCGATCTCGCGCTCGCGGACGGTCAGGCGGACGTGCCGCGTGATCGTCGACGCGAGGATGGAGATCAACAGCAGCGCCAGCGTGATCCGCAGCCAGATCAGCGCGTTTTCGGGCGGGCGGCCGCGCGCCGTCAGCAGTAGCGCCAGGCCGAGCCCGACGATCCCGATGCCGACGTGCGCGAGCGCGTACGGCATGCTCGCCCGGAATCGCTCCGAGTCGTAAACGTCCCACATACGCTGGAGCGTGACCGCGCCTGACAGCAGGATCAGCACCGCGCACACCCACACGACCCGCCGGAAGACCCACCGGGCCTTGCCGAACACGGCCATCTGCTGCTCTTTCTTCAGGTCCTCGATCGCGACGGGCACGACGAACTCGAAGAACAGCGTGCCGCCGACGATCAGGGTCGTGCAGACGACGTGCAGCCACCGGGCGGTGACGTAGAGGATGTGGCGGAGGGGTTCGTCCATCGATGGTCGGTTGTCAGGGGTCCGTTGTCAGTTGTGGGGATTCTCGTTTTCGGTGGGAATCTCGCAAGAGAAATCACTCCCCGACCGTGGGGACGACCGGCGCCGCCGGGACGTGCGCCTTGATCGCGCTGGTGCGGACGAAGTTGAGCGTCGAGGCGAGCAGGATCAGCACGAACATCAGGCCGACGTTCAGGCCCATCCACTTCTTATGCCCGGCCCGCGGCTGGGCGGGCGCCAGGAGCCAGAGCGACACGGCGATCACGATCACGCCGAGCAGCGCGTGCCCGCCGAACAGGCCGTGGGCCAGGCCCTTCGGGGTCACGAGCTTGTAGTCGTTCCA
The DNA here is from genome assembly GCA_035459845.1 of Tepidisphaeraceae bacterium. GTDB lineage: Bacteria > Planctomycetota > Phycisphaerae > Tepidisphaerales > Tepidisphaeraceae > DASPKW01. Next base: position 1,688 of record DATHXE010000761.1, read on the forward strand.
GTTGCGGAGCGCGTTGTACACGCCGGTCAGCAGAAGGAACGTGACCGACGCGTGGACGATGATCTTGAAGACCTTCCGGCAGCGGAGGAAGACCGCGTCGCGCGAGCCGGCGTCGGCCTGGGCGAGCCCGGCGGGCAATACAAACCGAATGAACACGGCCCCGCCGACGGCACAGACGGCGGCGATCACGTGCAGGTAACGGGAGGCGACGACGAGGATGGGTTCCATATGGAAAGCTCGGAAGTGAGGGCCGCAAAGACGCGAAGGCGCGAAGGAGGGTAGCCGCGCGAGGGCGGGTTGGCCAATGGCGGCGTGCTCGGCGCCGGCTCGTATTGCCGGCTGCCCTGTACGGGCTATAAGTGCGGCGTCGGCGGGGCGGATAGATTGGCGGGCCGGCGCGCCCGCGCGAGGAACCGTATGCCCAACGCGAATCTGATGGTGTCGGTCGGGATCGTCGCGGCGCTGCTGCTGACGATCGGGGGGCTCGTGTGGTACCTCAAGCGCCGCCGCGCGCGCCTGCCGGGCGTGTGCGGGAAGTGCGGGTACAACGTCACCGGCATCCCGACGTTCACCTGCCCGGAGTGTGGGTCGGACCTGCGCGAGGTCGGGATCGTCCAGGGCACGGGCGGCCGAATCAAGCCGTCGCGCGAGGCCGTCGCGCTGGGCGTGCAGCTCGGCGCGTGGACGCTGCTGTACGCGGCCCTCTACGGCTTCCTCGGGGCGCACTCGTACCCGAAGGATCAGGCCGCCCTGGAGAAGCGCAAGATCGAATACGGGCTGATCGACGCGTATTGGTGGCCGTACGACGGAAGGTCGAAGCACGAAGTGGTGCTTAAGTCCGGCTCGACCGGGTTCGAGACGGTCACGGTCACCGAGCGCCGGCAAGCGAGCTTCCGCGGTTGGCGGCACGCCCCGGTCGTGAACTGGACCGGTAACGCCCCGCCCGTCGCGCTCGACGAGCTCGAGATCACGCTGGAGATCGAACCGTACATTGACCCGAATACGCCGCGGGTCGCGACCACGCCGCTGAAGATCGACGCGCGAAATCTGGCGAACGTGACGTGGGCGTACGAAGACCCGACGACGGCGGGCAAATTCCTGTCCGGCTCCGGGCCGCTGCCGCCGCCGGCCACGGCGCCGACGACCGCGCCCGCCGCCAACGCGCCGGTCCCGCTGGACGCCGACCTGATCAACCAGTGGATCCGGCACAACGGCGTCATGATCGCGTCGAACCGCGTGCGAGACGAGGCCGAGGCGCTGTACCAGTTGATCCTCGAGACGATCAAGCCGCAGCAGGTGACGTCGCGGGTCCCGACGACCGGCCGGCTCGAGGCGATCGTCGCCGGCCAGCGGGCGAACTGGATCGCGCTCACCGGCGACATGCAGGGGTACCCGTTCGGGGCCTCGCGCGGCGTGGCCCAGGACCAGTACGGCCCCGCGTGGAGCATCTACTGGCTGAGCATCCCGTTCGGCCTGGGCGTGTACACGTACGGGGCGAACTGGATCTGGGCGCGGCACCGCAAGGTGAAGCGGCGCAAGCGCCGCGAGGCCGCCGCGGCGGCGCCGCCGAGCAAGCTGCTGGGCGACCGCCAGCAATCGAAAACGCTGACGATCCTGTTCACGGACTTGAAGGACTACACCGCCCGCACGTCCGCCAGCCCGCGCGGGGAGCTGCTGGACATGCTCAAGGCGAACCAGCAGATCGTGGAGGTCGCCGTGCGGCGGAACCGCGGGAAGATCATGAAGACGATCGGCGACGCGTACCTGGTGACGTTCGAGAGCGCGACCGACGCGCTGCTGGCGGGCCTGCAGATCCAGCAGGGCGCCGTCGACTACAACCGGGACGCGCCGGCCGACCGCCGGCTCGAGTACCGCGTCGCCGTGTGCACGGGCGAGGTGCTGTTCACGGGCGGCGACGTGTTCGGCACGCCAGTGAACATGGCCGCCCGCGTGCAGGCCGTCGCCGAGCCGGGCGAGGTGTACTTCACGGAGTCCACCTTCCACGCGATCAACTCGCCGGACGTGGGGACGGAGGAGGTGGGGGAGCGCGAACTGAAGGGCATCCCGGGGGCGGTGCGGCTGTTCAAGGCGGTGGGGAAGGAGCGGGGATGAAATCGACTGCAATCTGCGGGGCTGGGAGCTGGATCAACTCGCCGGTACCATTCCCCGCATGACCCGCGCCGCCGCCGTCGCCGCCGTTCTGCTGTGCTGTGGCCTCTCGGCCCGCGCCGCCACGTTTACGATCACCGACCACGGCGCGGTCGCCGACGGCAAGTCGGATTCGACCGCCGCGATTGACCGCGCCGTCGAGGCCGCCGGGGCCGCGGGGGGCGGCGTCGTCCGCGTCCCGCCGGGCACGTTCGTCACCGGCGGCGTCGAGCTCCGCTCCGACGTCACGCTGCAAATCGACAAGGGCGCCACCCTGCTGCTCGATCCGAACCCCGCGCGCTACCGCGTCATCCGCACGCGGTGGGGCGGCGTCGATTGCTACAACTTTGCCGGCCTGATCGTCGCCAAGGACGCCGACCGCGTCGCCGTCATTGGCGAGGGGACCATCGACGGCCGGGGCGCCGCGTGGTGGCCGTGGAAGAAGACCGAAGGGTTCGCCCTGCGCCGCCTGCGCGAGCTGGCCGGGTCGACCGACGACGCGAAACGGCGCGTGTTCGGGCTGGCGACCGACGCGCTCCGCCCGCCGCTCGTGTTGTTCGCCCGGTGCACCAACGTCACGGTCGACGGCGTGATGCTCGCCAACTCGCCGATGGCCGGCGTCCACCTGCTCGAGTGCGACGGCGCAATCGTCCGCAACGCCACGATCGCCGCCGCCGGCCCGGACACCGACGGCGTGCTCATCGACTCCTCGTCCCGCGTACTGGTCGAGCGGTGCACGTTCGAGGTCAACGGCGACGCCGTCGCGCTGGCCGCGGGCTTCGGCCCCCGCGCCCGCGCCGCCTATCGGCCGACCACCGACGTCGCCGTCCGCGACTGCACGGTCAAGCTCGCCCGCGCCGCGCTCTCGATCGGGCCCGACTCCGCCGCCGGCGTCCGCAACGTCACCGCCACCGGCATCCGCAACACCGACCCGAAGCATCCCGACTTGAAATCCGACCTCCGCGGCCTGCTCCGCATCACCTCCGACGCCGTTAACTCCGGCGACGTCTCCAACCTCACCCTGTCCGAGCTGACCCTCAAAGACGTCGCCGGCCCCGTCATCGAGATCACCTGCACCGACGCACCCACTGCTCCGGGCACCCGTAATACCCCCCACGCCGGATCCGGAGCTGAAAGCGACGGGCCGGATTCTCCCGTCAAGACGCCCAGAATCTCCGACGTGCAAATCTCCAAGCTCACCTGCGACGGCGCCCGCGACGCGATCAAGGTCCGCGGGCACGCCGCCTCCCCCGTCACCAAGCTCGTGCTCCGCGACGTCGAGATCACGCGCTCGCAGACCGCCGCCAGCCTGCGGCACGTCTCGCACGTCACGCTCGACGCGCTCCGCCTGTCGCCCAAGTCCGGCCCCGCGCTCACGCTCGACCGCGCGGCCCACATCACCGTCGACCACCTCCGCGCCGACGCCCTGGCCAAGTCCACCCCCCTGGTCTCCCTCAAGAACGCCGCCCACGTCACCCTCCAGCGGTTGGCCCCGCCCAAGAGCACTGAGACGCTGCTCCAACTCGCCGGCCCGCAGACGAACCACATCTCCCTCGCCGACACCGACGCGAAAAGCGCCAAAACCATCGTCGAAAAGAAACTCGACCTGCCGGCGGACCTCGTGTTGACGGTGGAGTAACACCTCTCGGTTGATCGCGCGTCCACGCCCGTCGTGGCACGGGCTACCAGCCCGTGAGTCCTTTGGACACCGCGCACTACGACTGCGACCCGACCCGCATCCACCTTCCGGGAGCCGCCATGCCGCGCCTCTACCTCCTCGTCGCACTAATCCTCACCACACTATCCTCCCACGCCGCCCCCCTCACGCTCGCCACCGACGGCCGCGCGGCCCACCCGATCGTCATCTCCCCCAGGGCCACCGACGCGGTCCGCGCCACCGCCAAAGAGCTCGCCCAGTATCTCCAGCGGATCACGAGCGCCCCGTTCGAGATCAAGGAAGGCGACGGCTCGTCCGGCATCGTCCTCGGCACGCTCGCGGACTTCCCCGACCCCGCGCTCGACGCCTCCCTCGCCCTCAAGGGCGCCGTCGACGGCCGCGAGGCGTTCGCGATCCGCACCGAGCCCGCCCGCCTCCGCCTGATCGGCCGGACGGACCTCGCCGTCTCGCACGCCGCGTTCCGCCTGCTCGAGCACGCGGGCTGCCGCTGGTTTTTCCCGGCCAGGGAATGGGAAGTCGTCCCCAACTCGCCCACACTCGCTGTGGACCTGAACGAGACGGACCGCCCGAGGATCCTCTCCCGCCGGATCTGGTACGGGTACGGCTACTTCACGGATGCCCCGCCCAACCCCCGCAGATGCCAGGACGACTACGTGGCCTGGGCCCGCCAAAACCGCATGGCCAGCTCGCTGCCGATCCGCGCCGGGCACGCGTGGCAGAACATCATCGCGACCAACAAGGAGCGGTTCGAAAACCACCCCGAGTACCGCGCGCTGACCAAGGGCAAGCGGCAGGGCGAGATGCTGTGCGTGACCAACGCCGACGTGCGGCAGCTCGCGGTCGATCACGCGCTGGCCCAGTTCGAGAAGAAGCCCGACCTCGAGATGGTGTCGATGGAGTGCTCCGACGGCGGCGGCCACTGCGAGTGCGACAACTGCAAGAAGCTCGGCGGCCCGTCCAACCAGGTCTTCGACCTCGCCAACCACGTCGCCCGCGCCGTCGCCGAATCCTACCCCGGCAAGTTCGTCGGCTGCCTGGCGTACAACGAGCACGCCGAGCCGCCGACGTTCGACCTCGAGCCGAACGTCTACGTGCAGATGACGGCCGGGTTCATCCAGGGGCGGTACACGTACGACGAGCTGCTGGCGCTCTGGCCCCAGAAGTGCAAGAATCTTGGCTTTTACGAGTATTTCAGCGTCTGGCTCTGGGACTTCGACCGCCTGCCAGGTGGCCGCGGCGCGGACGTGGCGACGATCGCCAAGCAAATCCGCCGCTACGCCGCGATCGGTGCGACGAGCATGGACGCGGAGTCGGGCGACAACTGGGGGCCCCACGGGCGCGGGTATTACGTCGCCAACAAGCTGCTGTGGAACCCGGACGCGGATGTGGACGCGATCTGCGCCGACTTCTATGAGAAGGCATTTGGCCCTGCCGCGCCGGCGATGAAACGGTACTATGAGCGCGTCGAGCCGGCGCGGTTCCGGGACGACGAGCCGGGAGACGTCGCTAAGCCGCAAGCGGCAATTCCGACCGCCGAGCGCATCTTCTCCCGCCACACGCTCGGCCTCGCGTACCGCGACATCGAGGAAGCGGCGCATCTCGCGAAGGACCGCCCCGACGTCCTCGCGCGCCTCGACCACCTCAAGCAGTACCTCCGCTTCAACCACCTCTGCTGGCTGCGCGACCGCGAGACCGACAAGGCGAAGAAGAAGGAGCTCGCGCTGGCCGTGATCAAACACGCCTACCGCACGCGGCACTCCTACATGAACCACTGGCAGGCGATCTACGCCAGCTACGTGCCCAAGGTCGCCAAGGACTTCGACGAGCCGACGTGGGACCCGAAAGACAAGACCCGCCCGAAAGCCTGGCAAGACGCAACGCCCGTCACGCGCGAGCAGACCGAAGCCGACTTCCGCGCCGGCCTGGCCGACTTCGTGCCCCAGCCCGTCGAGGAGCGCGCGTTCTCCGCCGACCTGATCCCCGCGAAGTTTCCGGTCGATCCCAAACTCAAGCCCGCCGTCAGCACCCAGGCCTACCAAGGCGCGGCCCGTTACGCTTTCTACGCGACCGACGACAACCTCACGATCCCGATCGACGTGACCGTCGGCACGATCGCGTGGTACCGCAACCGGCCGGACGCCCGCTACACGCTGACCGATTCGGCCGGCAAAACCGTCGCCGAAGCCCGGCTCAAGCTCACCGGCGACCCGGTCCACCTCGGGCTCAAAGTCCCCGCGCCCGGCCTCTATCACTTCTCGATGAACGACTCGGGCGCGGCCTGGCGCGTCACCGCCCCCGCCGGCCAGCCCGCCACGATCCTCCTGCCCCGCGGGAAGAAGCTCTCCCACCAGGGCCACATGCAGCGCATGTTCTTCTACGTCCCCAGGGGCACCAAAACCCTCCATTACTTCTGGGCCGGTGGCCCCCACACGCTCCTGGGCCCCGACGGCAAACCCCTCGCCGACATCAAGACCAGCGGAGACCACGTCTCGATCCCCGTCCCGGCCGGCGCGGACGGCCAATGTTGGTCCCTCACCAAGCTCGCCCTGGGCCAACTCTACTTCTTCAACGCCCCGAACTGCCTCGCGGCGTCGCCGCAGGCGCTCCTGCTCCCAATGGAGCTCGTCGAGTCCGACAACCTGAAATGATCTCCGATAGATGCGGGTCAGCGACCTGCTGACGCGTCCTCGACCGACGCCTCACCGCGCGCACTAACCCCCCGACCCTTCCCCCAACACCCCTCCGAATCCCCCGAGCGGGTGCCGCAGCAAGCCGAGCGTCGCCAGGAACCGCTGGAACATCGACCGGTACCACCGCGGCCGCGCCACCGTGATCGCGCGCGCTTCCTCCGCCGCGCTCACCAACCGCGCCCAAATCGCGATCCCCGCCTCCTGGTACCGCAACAACGTGTGCGCCAGATCCACCTGCGGCGGGCCCGCCTCGTCCTGCACCAGGATCACCCGCCCGATCCCCCGCCCGCGCAACGTCGAAGCCGACGGGAAATCCGTCGGCAAGCTGATCGACCGATTGTCGAACGCCCCGGCGCCCACTTCCCCCGCCGGCCCGCGCCGCCGCGCGTCCAGCAGAAACGCCGGCGGCGCATCTTCCGGCAATCCGCGCGACGCCTCCCGCACCACCGGCCCCAACTCCTCCAGCGCCCGCACGATCGGCCACACCTCCACCACTTCCCCCGCGCCCGGCGCCCCGTTGTACAGCGGCACCGGCCGATACCCGGCGCGCGTCAATCCCGGAGCCACCCGCACTCCCATCTCCCCCGGCAAGTCCAACACCAGTGCCGTGTGCCCGTCGGCGATTGCCAGATCGATCCCGATCTCCGCCGGCGGTTCGGCCGCCGCCTCCGCCGCGTGCGCGAACAGCACCGGCTTGGCCCAGTCCGACCACGCCGACTCCGCCGGCGCCCACATCTCGAAGAGCTCGTCGCGAAAGTTCATCCCGCCACCTCCTCCACCAGCACCGCCACGTCTCGCGCTTCAAAATCGATCGTCGCCTTTGCAGTGACCCGCCCGTACGCCCCCGCCGCCTTCCCGTCGATCACGTACACGCCGAGGCACGGAAACACCGGCCCGGCCGGCGACTCCACTGCCGCCGTCTCGAACCGCCGCTGCGCCACCCACCGCCCGGGCCGGAGCCGCGCCGCCCTCGCCGCCCGCCGCCACGCGACCGGCGGCGTGATCGCGCGTCCGGCGACCGCGTCCCCCGTATTTCCGTACGCCGCCTTGATCACCCACCCGTCGTCCGCCCGCCACGGTGCGTCCCGCAGCTCGCGCGTCTCCGGCAGCGCCGCCCGCCACACCGGCACCTCGAACGGCAGGTCGTCCCACACGAGCGGCAACCGCTTGCTCTCGCCGATAATCGCCCCGGCCGGATTCGTCACCGGCGTGCGCCCGCCCACGAGCAGCCGCGCCCAATTGTGGCCGCGCACGCCCGGCAGCCACTCCGCCTGAAAGAACCGCACGACCGCCGCTTGTTCGACGCCACGCACAACCGCCCGTCCGTCCGCCGACCAGTGCAGCTGCCCCGGCGCCACTCGTACCGCGCGCATCCCCCGCTCCTCGAGTCGCCGGGCCAAATACGAGACCACCTGCAAATCCTCCATGTACCCCGGCGCCCACAGCAGCGCGACGATCGCCCCGTCGCCCGCCCGCCGCGCGATCGCCTCCACCAGCGCCCCCGCCGGATCCCCCGCCGGCCCGTATCCCGGATTCGCGCCGGCCACGAGCCGCGCGAGCTCCCACGCCTCCGCGTACCCGCCCGGCACGTCCGCGTTCACCTCCGACACCCGCCACCCGTCCGCCGTCGGATGAAAGTCGAACCGCATCACCCGCGCCGCCGTCGGCGTCACTTCCGCCCCATCCCCCACGCGCGCCAGCACCCGCCGCAGCGCCCGCGGCACGCCGATGCGCTTCTGCAAATCCGGGCGTGCCATCACCGCCGCCTCCACGCGCTCCGTCTCCGCATAAAGCGCCTCCGCCGTCCGCGCCAGCCGCTCCCACTCGCCGCGCCCGAGCAGCAGCGGGAACGGCGCGATCACCCGCACGTCCCCCACCTGCGGGTCCCACTTGCACCCGTCCAGCGCCATCCGCCGGCGCACCTCCGCAAACTCGCGCGGCGCCAGCGCCGGCCCCGCGCGCACCACCTCAGTCCCTCCTGAGACAGCAACGTTCATCGCCACCTCCCCGACCAGACGACGTAGCCGACCGCGAGCGCGACGAGCCCGACCGCGGGCGCCACTCCCGGCAACAGCCATCTCGCGCCCGACCGTTGCCATGCACGCTGCATCAACACTGTCGCCAGCAGTAAGAGGATCACTGGCCATCCGATCGTCACCAGGTCGCGAATCGTCCCCACCGCCGACTCGTACGCCCCCGCCATCGCCCGCCCGAGGATCAGCCCGTTCGCCACCAGCGCCCCGGCCAATCGCCACCCTGACGCCAAGTCACGCTCGATGGCGATCGCCTCCGAAGCGCCCGACAGCGCCTCGATCCCAACCCACACCCCCGTCCACGCCGCCAGCGCCAGC